>JAPUGG010000188.1 GCA_027292975.1 Alphaproteobacteria bacterium
AGGGTCAAGCCGTCGGGTTTGGACTGCCAGACGTAATTCCGGCCCGCGGGATTGGGAATCAGGTTGTTGACCTGGAGGTTCGGGTTGCCGGGAATAAACTTTCCCCAGCGCTGGGCGAAATAGCGGGCCTGAATGTCGGTCCCGCCACCGGGCTTGAAGTCCACCACCAAGCGGATGGTCTTGCCCTTGAAATACTTCGCCGCATCGATTTCCGCGGCCTGGGCAGGACCACCGGCAAAGCCGGCGAGGACCAGAGACAAGGCCGCCATTGAAAGGAAAACGGGCCGCGAACTCACTCCAATTGCGAATGCGATCTGTCTCAACATGACGATATCCCTTTCTGATGCCGAGAGGGTCGGCCGAGAAACCTAATTGGCCGCCCTATCCAATTCCTTGAGGATGGGGCTGTATTTGGTGGTGTTGCCGCTACGGGCCCCCTTGGCCATATTCCCGGCCCGGCCACGCAATTTTGCTTTTTCGATGGGCAGGTCGATCCGATTTACGGACAGATCACGGAAGACATTCATCGGGTCCTCGCCCGCTTCGACGGCTTGGGCGGCCTCCTCGAGCATCTTCCGATAGAGCACGACGCCCTTGTCCGAGCGCCCGAGATGCTCATGGGTCCGGTCGGTGATGGCCCCCTGGCTGATCCAGGCGACGATATCCTGCCCGCTGTTGTTGTCGAGCACGTCCCATTGCGGCAGGCCGGACGGGTCGAGCTGCGGCACCGGCGCGGTATAGTACGGGATCTCGTCGAGAGCCTGCGGTTTAATAGGCACGCCCGAAACCTCGGTATAGCAGCGGTACCACCAATACGCCGTGGTCTCATCGTCCATGGGAACGCGGATCTGGAAGGCCGGGGCACCGGCGCTGCCGCTCTTGAGGATGTTGGGAAACACCACGGGATGGCCGATTGTCCAGTCCTCTTCTTGCTCTGTTCCGCCCTCAAGGACGCGCCGCTTGACGATGCCGTGCTCAAAGACGTCGAAGCCGACCTTCTGGTGAGACTGGCGGTCCCGCTTCTTCTCGGGCGTGCCCAGTTTGTCCATGACGTAGTTGCGCATATTTTGATGCAGCCATTCGACGTGTACCGGGTCGAGCGAGTTCTCCATGATCTGCACCCAGTTGCAGGGCACCACCGCGAAGCAAACCTCGCGCATGACGCCGTCCATCACGAACAGGTCCCAGGGTGGCAGCACCGGTACCGGGTCGGGCCCCAGGTAGCCGAAGAACATGCCGCCGAGTTCGGCAACCTTATAGGCCGGCGTGACGATCTTGTCCTTGAAGCGGCCCTCGGGGTTTTCCGTATCCTCGTAGGGCTGTTCGATGCATTGGCCGTTCTCGTCGAAAAGCCAGCCATGATAGGCACAGCGCAAGCCGCACTCGGTGGGGATGCCGTAGACCAGGGACATATTGCGGTGGGGACAGCGCGCTGTGATCAACCCGACGGTGCCCGAGAGGTCGCGGTAAAGCACCAGTTCCTCGCCGAGAATTTTGACCGGCAGCGTATCGCGGTCCTTCATCTGTGAAATCGCGGCGATGGGGTGCCAATAGCGCCGCAGCATCTCACCCATGGGCGTGCCGGCCCCGACTTGGGTCAGGCGCTGGTTCTGTTCCACTGTAAGCATGGCATCCTTCCCTACCGGCCGCTGTTTGCACCTGTTGAATTCCGCAACATGATCTTAAACCTCTCGCTCGGGCCCGGTGCACCGGCACGGTTTTTCTCTCCACGGTATTAATGCTACGCCCAGTTTCCAACCCATGCCATCAAATTTGGCGGTGGGCCCTGCCCAAGCGGCCGGGATCGTGCCGAAAACCCGGCCAAAATAAAGGGCCCGACGGATCGACCATCGGGCCCGCTGACAGATTGGTCGGAGCGGCGGGATTTGAACCCACGACCCCTTCACCCCCAGTGAAGTGCGCTACCAGGCTGCGCTACGCTCCGTCATGTGACCGTCCTTACTAGAGCACTATCCGGCCAAATGGAAACCATTTGATGGGCGTAAATCGGTTTTCAGGGCAGCCGCGGCGTGAAGGGCGAGGACTCAGCCCGCCAACAGCTTCTTGAGTTCGGTCAGTTCGTCGATGATGGCGCGGATTTCCCGGCGCTGGGCATCGTTCAGCGAACCCGCGCCGCCGCCATCGGCGGCAGCGTCTGCCTCGGCCCGGCGGGCGTTTCCCTCCCGCAGCAATTTCTGGACACCCTTGATGGTGTAGCCTTCCTGATAGAGAAGGGTCCGGATATTGTGCAGCAGAACGACATCTTCCGGACGGTAGTAACGGCGCCCACCACCGCGTTTCAGCGGTTTGACCTGGGCAAACTTGGATTCCCAGAATCTCAGGACATGTTGGGGAATTTCCAGTTCTTCGGCGACTTCGCTGATCGTCCGGAAGGCCTCGGCGGACTTGCCGGTCCGCCGCCCCGCGACCGAGTTCGGAGCCGATTGAGCCAGTTGCGCCATTTAGAAGTGCCCCCCGTCTCCGCCACGCCCGGGGCCGGGAAAAAAAGGACTGGCCGTGGGTTCGGCAACGGTCCCTGGCATGCCCTCACCGGAATCGTCTTCCGCCGCCTTTGGCGAGGCAGAGTCGACCCGGCTTTTCAGGACGTGGGAGGCCCGAAAGACGAGGACCTTGCGCGGCAGAATCGGTACTTCTTCGCCGGTTTTTGGATTGCGGCCGACGCGCTGGCCTTTCTGGCGTACCGAAAAACTGCCGAACGATGAGATCTTGACGGTCTCACCGCGTATCAACGCGTCACTGATCTCTAGAAGCACGGCTTCGACCAATTCGCCCGATTCGTTGCGCGAAAGCCCCACCTCCTGATAGACCGCTTCACCCAATTGGGCACGGGTTACGGTATTACCAGCCATCACATCCTCCCACCAAGAGGGCAAGGGTACCCTTCCCCAAAAAAGCCGTCAAGATCAAAGGGATGCGAGATATCGCTTACCTAATTCACGAATCACCCGGGAATCCGGGGGGCGGAGGCTTTCGCGGCTACCAGCGCAGCACGGCGGCGGCCCAGGTAAAGCCCGCGCCCATGGCTTCCATCAGCACGAGATCGCCCCGCTTTATGCGGTCATCGTTTGCCGCTTCGCTGAGCGCCAAAGGGATCGACGCCGCCGAGGTATTGGCATGCCGATCCACGGTCACCACCATTTTCTCCAGGGCAATTCCCGATTTCTTGGCTGTCGCATCGAGAATCCGCTTGTTGGCCTGATGGGGCACCACCCAGTCTACGTCGGCAACGGAAAGTCCATTGCTTTCCAAGGCCTCACCGACCACTGCCGACAACTTAGTGACGGCCTGGCGGAATACTTCGCGGCCTTGCATGCGGACGACGCCGGCCACTTGATTGAGCGATGGACCGCCATCGGCGTAAAGGAGATCGTGCTGGCGGCCGTCGGAATAAAGATGCGTTGAAATTACGCCCCGATCGGTGTTGGTGCCGGTCCCCTCCTCGGCCCGCAGCACCACCGCCCCGGCCCCGTCACCGAAGAGCACGCAGGTGGTGCGGTCTTGCCAATCGAGAAGCCGGGAAAAGGTCTCGGCGCCGATGACCAGGGCCGTCCTGGCCTGGCCCAGCTGAAGGAAATTATCCGCCAGGGCCAGGGCGTAAATGAAGCCGGAACAGGCCGCCTGGACATCGAAGGCGCAGGCGGCATGGGCGCCGATCCGTTCCTGGACCCGGGTCGCCGTCGCCGGAAAGGTTTCATCGGGGGTCGAGGTACCGAGGACGATAATGTCGATTTCCGCGCCATCGACGCCCGCCCGCGCTAGCGCCTCAACTGTCGCGCGGGTGGCGAGATCAGACGTCAGCTCACCGTCCGCGGCGATGTGGCGCTGGCGGATTCCTGTCCTTTCGAAAATCCATTGATCGGAGGTCTCGACCATCTTGGCAAGATCGTCGTTGGTCAAAACCTTTTCGGGAAGGTACGACCCCCAACCTTGAACGACGGACCGGATCACCATCAGGAACTGGCGACTTTCTGCACCGGGGCACCGAAACTTCCCAGGTGATCGAACTCTTCCGTGATCAGATCGTTGAATCCGCCCTTGATCATGTCGACGGCGACACCGATGGCATTGGCGAAACCGAAGGCGTCGGTTGCGCCGTGGCTCTTGATGACGATTCCGTTGAGCCCCAGCAACATGGCGCCGTTGTACCGGCGCGGGTCGACCTTGATACGCAGCTTGTTCAGCGCCCCCCGGGACAGCAAGTAACCCAGCCTGGACGTCAGAGAGGCCCGATAGGCTTTGCGCATAAAGGAGGTATACATCTTGGCGATCCCCTCGGCGGTCTTCAGCGCCACATTGCCGGTGAAGCCATCGGTCACCACCACATCCACCACCCCCGCCCACACCGCATCGCCTTCCACGAACCCATGGAATTCGATGGGCAGATCGATCCCGCGCAGGGTCGCCGCGGCCTGACGGATCGACTCATGGCCCTTGAGGTCCTCCTCGCCGACGTTGAGAAGCCCAATGCTGGGCTTGGGCAGGCCCAGCACGGTGCGCGCGAAGACTTCGCCCATGATGGCGAATTCAACCAAGTTGCGGTCGTCGCATTGGATATTGGCGCCGAGATCGAGCATCACGCATTCCGACACCGTGGTCGGCAGGACCGTCGCGATCGCCGGTCGCGTGATCCCCGGCAACGTCCTCAGGGCGAGCTTCGCCATGGCCATCAAGGCCCCGGTGTTGCCCGCCGAGACCAAGCCGGCCGCATCGCCGCGCTTGACCGCGTCGATGGCCAGACCCATGGAAGAGCCGCGGCCTTTGCGCAGGGCCGCCGATGGCTTGTCCTCGCCGCTGATCACGATCTCGGTATGGTGGATGCTCGACACCGCCCGCAGTTTCTCATAACTGTCGAGGAAAGCGCTGACCGGCTCCTGTTCGCCATAGAACATGAACCCTATGCCGGGGTAGCGGGTTCGGGCCAACTCTGCGCCCCTGACGATCACGCCTGGTGCGCCGTCACCTCCCATGGCATCAAGGGCTATGGTCAAACCCATGGTAGTCCACCCAGCGTTGGGATTACTTCTGGCGCCCTCGGGGGGCGCCCCGTCAAACGACGCCTTCGGTCTCGGCCACTTCTCGGCCGTCGTAGTAACCGCAAGAGCCGCACACGTGATGGGGCCGTTTCAACTCACCGCAATTGGGGCATTCCCCATACGCGCTGGGCTTAAGGGCATGGTGGGAGCGGCGTTGGTCGCGCCGCGACTTGGAAACTTTTGACTTTGGAACAGCCATTTATCGATATCTCTGGGTCCTGGGCCGCATCGCGAGCCTGCCGCCGCCCACTCGAATGTGCAGTTTATCACCGAAATTCAGGGGCCTGGCAAGTCGCTTGAGGGTTCATTTCCTGTTTAATTTCTCCAATGCGGCAAACGGCGATTTTCGTTCCTTGTCATCGATCGCATCGCCAAGGGACGCCAAGGCGGAATCGGCATCGGCCGCACGCGGATAGGGAGGGAGCGCGAGGCCCAGGCATTCCGCCACCGCTTCGCCGAGGTCGATGCCGGTATCGGTGAGCGGCTCGGGCTCTTCCTCCCCGTCATGGACGACCCAGACTTCCCTGGCCGCACCGCCCTCGGCGCCCGCCGTCTGGCGCCGGGTGTAGGAAACGGCGAGGCGGTCTTCGATGTGGGATGCCACCGGTTCAAGGGTGACCA
This sequence comes from Alphaproteobacteria bacterium, assembly GCA_027292975.1. Classification (GTDB taxonomy): domain Bacteria; phylum Pseudomonadota; class Alphaproteobacteria; order SMXQ01; family SMXQ01; genus SMXQ01. The sequence continues at coordinate 5,676 of JAPUGG010000188.1, forward strand.
CGCAGGCCTGTACCACATCGGCGGCGATGCTTGCCTCGAGCCGCGCGCTCCGGCCGCCGTCGAACACGTGGAGGCGGCCCTTGGCCGACAGATGATCGAGGGACAAGAGCCCGAACCGGGCGGCCAGGGCCGCGCGTTCCTCGGGTCCGGCCTCGACCTCGATGGCGCTCGCCTCATTCCCGGCCCCCATGCCGGGTTCCACCGCAATCAGCCGCGAGAACTCGCTCATGGCGGCACCTTTGGTTTCCGGGGTTGGGGGCTTCCCATCGGTGGGTTTCGGCATGATCGATCGGCTCCCTCTCGGTGGCTCCTAGACATCGGCCTCGCCGGCGGCGGCCGAGGGTGTCGCAAAGGCTAGGCGCCCGCCCATCATCGCCTCCAGGGGTATTTCCCCCAGACAGGCAACGGAATCCTGGAGGTAGACCGCCAGCGCCTGCGCCGCCCCGTCCGCGGCCGCGCCGGCGAAGACATTGCGGTCCAGCGCCTCGGCCAGCAGCCCGTCGGTGCCGGCCAACCCCTCCTCATAGGCTTTGATGCGGCCATAAAACCCCTTGACCAGGGCCTTGACCCGTTTGGCGATGCCGAGGTCACCGATCCCCATTTCCCGCAGGTTCCGGTCCATGTCCGCGAACATCATGTCGAAGATCGCCTGTCCCAGTTGTTCGGCCAGGGGCAGCCCATGGCGCCGCGCCGTCTTGAGCCTGTTGAGCACGAGAAACCCATGCAGGGCGACCATTTCGAAGCGGCCCTCGACGGTATCGGGGACGCCGAGTTCGGAATAGAACCACGGGTCACGCGCCTGGGCCACCAAAGCCCCGTAAATCAGGCCCGCGGGCGTGGACAACCGACGTTTTCGAAACAGGGTATCGAGAATCATTTGCGCCCGCGGGTGTTGACAGGGGGAATTCCACGATGCGATTGTGCCTCCAAGATGGTGGCCCATGGGTATCCCGTCAAGCGCGACGGCAGCCAGAAGGCTCCCGGCCGAAGAAACGTCGAAGTGGACAGTCGAATAGGACAATGGCCGCCGCCCGGAAGGCGGCGTCAAGAGGAAATGATGGACAACCCCACCCCGCGCCACGGCCCCCCTCGGCGAAAAGGGGCGACACCCGCGTGGGCGGCGGTGCTCTCGGCGGTTCTGCTGCTAACGGCGGGATGCACGGCGGACATCAACGTCCGGGGCAACGCGGTGAATCAAGAAATGTTGACCCAGATCCAACCCGGTGTCCAGGACCGTGGCGCCGTCCGTGAGCTGTTGGGCTCCCCCACCAACGTCGCGACCTTCGACAACGAAACTTGGTATTACATCACCCAAAAGGACCATACCATCGCCTTCTCCAAGGCCAGACCGCTGTCGCGCGAGGTGATAGCCATTTCCTTCAACGGGGCCGGCCGTGTCGCCAAGGTCAAGAAATACTCCCTCGCCGATGGCCGCAAAATCGAGCCGGTCGACCGCGAGACCCCGACACCGGGACAGGAATTCGGCCTCATAGAGCAATTGATCGGCAACCTCGGCCGCTTCGAACAGCCGGGCGGAGGAAGCGGGTTGTAGCTTCCCCTTGCACCGGCCCCGGCGCACGGGCCCCGGCCGCCCTGCAATCAGGCAACCAAGGCCAGCAGCAACAACGCGACGATGTTCATGATCTTGATCATCGGATTGATGGCAGGGCCGGCGGTGTCCTTGTAGGGGTCGCCGACGGTGTCGCCGGTGATGGCCGCCATGTGGGCATCAGAGCCCTTGCCGCCGTGCTGGCCGTCCTCGATGAACTTCTTGGCATTGTCCCAGGCGCCGCCGCCCGAGGTCATGGAAATGGCGAGGAAAAGCCCGGTGACGATAGCGCCGAGCAGCATCGCACCCAGTGAGGTGAACGCCGCCGCCTGCCCGGCGATGGGCTTGATCACGAAGTAGAGCGCCGCCGGCGCGCCCACCGGCAACAGCGAGGGCACGATCATTTCCTTGATGGCGGCCCGGGTCAGCAGATCCACCGCGCGCTTATAATCCGGTTTGGCGGTGCCTTCCATGATGCCTTCGATCTCGCGGAACTGGCGGCGCACTTCCACCACCACCGACCCCGCGGCGCGGCCCACCGCCATCATGCCGAGGGAAGCGAACAGGAAGGGCAACATTCCTCCCATGATCAGGCCGACGACCACGAACGGGTCTTGTAGTTCGAATGTCACCTTGAGATTTGGGAAGTAATAGCCGAGATCCTCCACGTAGGCGGTAAACAGCACCAGGGCGGCGAGGCCCGCCGAGCCGATGGCATAGCCCTTGGTCACCGCCTTGGTGGTGTTGCCCACCGCGTCCAGGGCATCGGTCGTCTTGCGCACGTCTTCAGGCAGGTCCGCCATTTGGGCGATGCCGCCGGCATTGTCGGTGACCGGCCCATAGGCGTCGAGCGCCACCACCATGCCGGCCAAGGACAACATGGCGGTGACGGCAACGGCGATGCCGAACATTCCCGCCGCCAGGTAAGCGATCACGATCCCGCCGCAAATCACCAAAGCCGGCAGGGCGCAAGCCTCCATGGACACGGCGAGCCCTTGGATGACATTGGTCCCGTGTCCGGTGGTCGAGGCCTGGGCCACGCTTTGCACCGGCCGGTGTTCGGTTCCGGTGTAATATTCGGTGATCCAGATCAACAGCGCCGTCACGCCCAGGCCGGTGAGCGCCGAAATATACAGGCTTATCCCGGTGAAGTTTTTACCACTGACGGTGAACGACGCGTCGAACCCCACCAGCTTCCAGATCACCAGGGCAATGCCCATGGCCGCGATAACGGCCGTGGCGATGAACCCCTTATAGAGCGCCCCCATGATGTTTTGAGACGGCCCCAGGCGGACGAAGAAGGTGCCCGCGATGGACGCGATGATGGAAACGGCGCCGATCAACAGCGGCAACATCATCATCGTTTGTTGCGCCGCGCCGGTGAAAAAGATGACCGCCAGCAGCATCGTCGCGACCATGGTCACGGCGTAGGTTTCGAAGAGGTCGGCCGCCATGCCCGCGCAGTCCCCCACGTTGTCGCCCACATTATCGGCGATGACCGCGGGGTTACGGGGGTCGTCCTCGGGGATTCCCGCTTCGATCTTGCCCACCAGGTCGGCGCCCACGTCCGCGCCCTTGGTGAAGATGCCGCCGCCCAAACGCGCGAAAATGGAAATCAGGGATGCGCCGAAGCTGAGCGCAATCAGGGCCTCGAGAACCGCACGGGTGGCGAACCCGGTGCGCAGCAGGGCCCAGTAGTATACGGCGACACCCAGTAGGGCCAGGCCCACCACCAACATGCCGGTGACCGCACCGGCCTTGAAGGCGATGGCCAGCGCCTCGCTTATTCCCTTGCGGGCGGCTTCGGCCGTGCGCGCGTTGGCGCGCACGGATATATTCATGCCGATGTAGCCGGCCGCGGCGGACAGAATCGCGCCGATGGAGTACCCGAGAGCCACGTGCAGCCCCATCCGCCACCACAGGAACATGCCAATCACCACCCCGACCACGGCGATGGTCTGGTACTGGCGGTTGAGATAGGCTTGGGCGCCTTCCCGCACGGCGTCGGAAATCTCGCGCATCCGGGCGTTCCCGGCGTCGGCGGCCAGCACCGCGCGGGAGGCAAAGATTCCATAACCAATGGCAAGAAGACCGCAACCGAAGATCAGCCAAAAAGCGAGTGTCATCAAGATTTTCCCCTCATCGCTATCCGGAAGGTCCACTGGGACCCAGTTAAGTCCGGTCCCTCATGGCCTTCGGATTCCATCCGTCGGCCGATCGGCCAGGCCCACCCCAAAAGTGGCGGGAACATGCCAGAACTCCCCGCGGGGCGCAACCGCCCCTTGATGGGGCCGTCATCCAGCCCGCCGGGCCAGGTGCGCCTGCCAAAACCACAGGGCGGCAACCAGGGAAGCAGCGATTCCGGGCACGACCGCGTAATTCAAGATCTCCCAACCGAAATTCTGATGCAGGATTCCGCCCGACATTGCCCCCAGGGCGACCGCGCCGAACACCAGAAAATCGTTGAATCCCTGGACTTTCGCCTGTTCCGGACGGGCGATGGCCCCGGTCAGAAAACTGGTGCCGCCGACGAACATGAAATTCCAGCCGATCCCCAACGCCATCAGCGCCATGGTGAACTGCCAGAGCCCGTGACCCATCTGGTTCACCGCCACGCAGGCCAGGATAAAACACGCGCCGGCGACGATCACCGGCAGCACGCCGAACCGCTTGATCAGGTGGCCGGTGACAAAGGAAGGCGCGAACATTGCGAACACGTGCCACTGGATGACAAAGGCGGTGTCTCCGAACCCGTGGCCCATTCCATCCATGGCCAACGGCGTCGAGGTCATCACCAGGGTCATCGAGCTGTAACCCGCCACGCCGGCAAGGATCGCCACGGCGACCGCGGGAATGCGCAGGATTTCCACCAAGGGACGGCCCTGGTCCTTGCGCTCCCCGGCGCTCAGCCCGGGGATGTTCACGAATACCAGCAATGAGATGGTCACGACCTGGATCCCGGCAAAGGCGGCGAAGCTGCCGGTAAAGGCCACGTCCCCCAGGGCATCCACCGTGATGCGCGCGAGATTTGGACCGGAAAACGCCGCCACGACCCCACCCGCCAGCACCAGGGAGATGGCCCTCGACCGGTTCTCCTCGTCGGCGCAATCGGCGGCGGCGAAACGGTAATAGAGGGCGAACCCGTTGACCACGCCGACCAGGGCGGAGCCGACGCAAAACAGCACGAAATGCCCGCCCATCAATGCCACGACGCAGATCAGCCCGGCGAGTATTCCAATCGACGCGCCGACCTGAAACCCGGTGCGGCGGCCGAACCGCCGCATCATGAAAGACGCGGGAACCGTCGTCGCCATGGTCATCACGAACTGCAAGGAGATGGGCAGGGTGGCCAGACCGGAGCCGGGCCACAGGGCCTCACCGGCGAGCGCCGTCACCGTCAGCACCATGGAACTTCCGGTCATGAAAAGGGCTTGGCAGAGAGCAAGCAGGAAAAGGTTACGGCGGGCCCCTCGGAGCATGGCGCAAGATTGCGCAATCGTCCCCCCATGGCAACGGGAAAGAAGTCAACGGGTGGTCATGGGGCCGTGGGGGCATGGCGGCATGGGGCCATGGGGGCATGGCGGATGCGATTAAATCCGGGGGCGCATGGTGAAGGAGGCCTCGATCAAGACATCCTTGACCACATCCCCACCGATGATCTTCCTGGCCAGTCGCCTAAGCCTTATCTTGACGGTTTTTGCAATATACGCTCGGCCGTTGCCATGGCGCACGGCGATAACCCCGTAGAGGTCCCGCAAGAATGCGTCCTGCAGCTTGAGCCGTGCCGCCATGACCTTCTCCTTGTTGGCCTGGCCAAAGGTTTCGATGCTGATGATCAAATTGACCTGATTGACCACCCGGCCGTCGCGGATGACGGGGATGTAGAAGGGCTGCAATTTGAAGAATTGCGGGATATTCCCGAGAAAACGGTCGATGGTGGCGCTGCCAGATCCCGCCTTGTGACCGGCGGCCCATGCCGTCGGCGTGGCAAGCCACAGGGCAAAACAGGCTATGGCGATCCTAGCCAAGGGTTTCATGGCCGTCTCCCGGGTGTTCGGAACCGCCTCACCTTGACATTGCTTTCTAAATTATTGGTAAAACGACGAATTCACCCTCGGCGAAAATGCCGATAGCCGCCATTCTCGAGCTTCAACCCCAATCCGTCCCCATCATCCACTTCAAGCCCGCCGCCATCGGTTATGGAGCCGATGCGGGTGACATCGACGGCGAGATCGCTAGCGATGGCGCGTAGCGCCGCGTCGTTTTCCGGAGGCGCGGTGAATAACAGCTCGTAATCATCACCGCCCGTGAGGAGATCCGCCAGTTTGCCTTGATCGAGACGCAGCGCCGCTTGCGCCGCGTTGGACAACGGCACCGCCTGGGCGACCAGGCGCGCACCGACGCCGGAGCAGGTACAGATATGGCCGAGATCCGCGATCAGGCCGTCGGAAACGTCGATCGCCGCATGGGCATGGCCCAGCAATCGAACCCCGAACTCAAGCCGTGGCCGAGGCCGGCGGTAACGCTCAACCAGGTAGTTTTCCTGGGCCTGGTCGAGCCCCTTGAGTGCGCCCTTTGCGATGCCCAGCCCAAGCGCCCCGTCGCCGATGGTGCCGGTGACATAGATCGCGTCTCCCGTCAATGCGCCGCCGCGGGTCAGCACCTGGCCGGCCGGCACCGCGCCGAGCGCGGTCAAGGACAGTGTCAGGGGCCCGTCGCTCCCAACCGTATCGCCGCCGATCAGCGGCGCATGGAATTCTTCGCTATCGGCTTTGAGACCGGCGGCGAACCGCTCCATCCAATCGCCGGTCACGTCGCGCGGCAGGACCAAAGCGAGCAGCAGCCCAAGCGGTCGCGCGCCCATGGCGGCAAGGTCGGAAAGGTTGACCCGGATGATCTTTCGGGCGATGTCGCCGGGCGGGTCGTCGCCAAGAAAGTGGATCCCGGCGACCATGGTGTCGACCGCCGCAACCACGCGCTGGCCGGCCGGCACATCGAGAATGGCGGCATCGTCGGTGAGCCCAAGGGCACCGGGCGCGCCGGCGGCCAGCGGCGCCAAGTACTTGGCGATCAGATCGAATTCGTCACCGATGCCATTGGCCGCCACCGCCGCCTCCCCGGTCAGGCCCCGCCCCGCGGCACGGGCCCGGCCTCCGACCTGCCGGCAACGGAATCCAGGACGCCGTTGATCAGACCGGGCTCGGCGCCGTCGAAAAACGCGTTGGCGACGCCCACGTATTCGTTGATGGACACCTTGGGCGGAATATCGTCGCGCAAGGTCAATTCGAAGACCCCGGCCTCGAGGATGAGGCGCACGAGAATTTCGAGCCGCGCGACGGTCCAATCGATGGTCAGCGCGGCGCCGATGATCTCGTCAAGCCTGTGACGATGCGCGACCACGCCGCCGACGATGGCCGCAAACAAATCCGGGTCAGGCGCCGGCAGGGCCGCGCTTGGGCCATCTTCGCCATCGCCTTGCGGAGCCTCGCCCGCCAAGAACTGGGCGATGGCCTGATCCACCCCGACGCCGGCGATCTCGATTTGATAGAGCGCTTGGACAGCGGTGAGCCTGGCGGCGGCGCGGCGCCCCACCGCGGCGGCCGATGCCGCCTTGACGTTCGGCGCACGATCCCCGGCGGCCATCGCCCTATCCGCTGAATTCACGGGCCAGGCCGATCATGGCGAGGCAGGCACGGGCGGCGGTGCGGCCCTTGTCGCCCTTATCCACGGCGCCCCGTTCCATGGCCTGGTCCCTGTTTTCGACGGTCAAGATCCCGTAGCCGATGGCGAGCTTGTGCTCGAGGACAAGCTCTTGGAGGCCACGGGCCGATTCGCCGCAGATATAGTCGTAATGGGTGGTCTCGCCGCGGATGACGCAACCGAGCGCCACGTAGCCGTCGAAACGGGCCGCCCGGTCACGCCTTGCATCCATGGCCAGCCGGATCGCGCCGGGAATTTCGAAAGCGCCGGGAACAGCGAATCGTTCATAGGTGGCCCCGGCCTCCTCCAAGGCCGCCGCCGCACCCCTGACCAGTTCATCGGCAATGTCCTCGTAGAACCGCGCCTCGACAATCATGATATGCGGATGGTCACTCATTTCCGATCGTTCTCACCCTAGAGCGCTGCCCGGGAAAATGGACTGCGATACCCGCCGCCGCCCCGGACACGGCCTCTATGCCTGGAACATACAACCGAATCAGGCCAAGGCAAGACGGTTCAGGTAGCGGGCGATAATGTCCGCCTCGAAATTGACATCGGCGCCTTCCACACACGCACCGAGGGTGGTGTTTTCCAGGGTATGGGGGATGAGGTTGACCGAAAAGGTATCGTCTTCGACATGGTTTACCGTCAGGGCAACCCCATCGAGCGCCACGGAACCCTTTTCGGCAACCAACTTTGACAATCCCGGGGGCGCCTGGAAGGTGAACCGCACGCTGCCATCGCGCCCTCCCACCGGCACGCACGCACCCACGGTGGCGATGCCGTCGACGTGGCCGCTCACCATGTGACCGCCCAGTTCGTCTCCCAGCCGCATGGCGCGCTCCAGATTAACGCGATGCCCCGCTGTCCAGAATCCCAGAGTGGTCCGCGCCAGGGTCTCCGCCGAGACATCGACGGCGAACCAGCCCTTGGAGCCGTCCCGGCCCTTGGCCACCACCGTCAAACAAGGACCCGAGCAAGCGATGGAAGCCCCTATGTCGATATCGGCCACATCGAGATCGGTTTCGATCTCCATGCGGGTATCGGTCCCCGGCTCGATCTTACGGACCGTCCCGATATCGCTGATGATCCCGGTGAACATGGTGGTACCTTCCTTAACCTTGGGCCCCGCCGCCGCCTTCGCGCTCGTAGATTTCAAGGCAATCACGCCCGGCGGAAAAACTGTGGCGCCGTTCGAATGCGGCCATCTGACCGAGCCCATCGACGCCGAAAGCCTCGGCCACCGGCACCCCGTCGCCGCCGATAATGCCGGGTGCCCGGAACCAAGCGATACGGTCCACGGCATCGGCCCTGAGCAGCGCCGCCGCCACCCGTCCGCCGCCTTCGGCGAGCACCCTGGTCACGCCCCGTTGGGCAAGGACGCCGAGGACGGTGCCGGCATCGGGACGGCCGTCATGGTCGGAATCCACCTCGATCACCTCGACGCCGCTCTCGAGGAATGCCGCCTTGCGGTCGTCTTCGGCCCCCGCCAAGGTCATGATCCAGGTCGGGTGATCGTGTGCCGTGACCACAACCTTGGAGGTGAGCGGCGTCGTTAACCTGGAGTCCAGCACCACCCTGAGCGGCGAGAACATCCCCATCCCTTGAAGCCGGCAGGTCAATTCCGGGTCGTCGGTCCGCACCGTCGTGGCCCCGGTCAGCACCGCGTCGTGGCACGCCCTCAAACCATGACCCCATGACCGCGCGACCTCTCCGGTGATCCACCGGCTTTCGCCGGTATGGGTGGCGATGCGGCCGTCCAGCGTCGTCGCGCATTTCAACGTCACCAAAGGGCGCCCCTCGATCACCCGTTTCATGAACCCGGCGTTGAGCCGCTCGGCGTCACGGCGCCCGACCCCGACCACGACCTCGATCCCCGCTTTCTCCAACCGTGCGATCCCGGCGCCCGATACCCTTGGATCGGGGTCCTCGGTAGCAATCACGGCACGCGCGATCCCGGCCTCGATCAAGGCGTCGGCACAGGGCGGCGTTTCACCGTGATGGGCGCAGGGCTCGAAGCTCACGTAAGCGGACCCATTGCGGGCCGCGTCCCCGGCGCGGCGCAGCGCCTCGGTCTCCCCGTGGGGGCGACCACCGGGCTGGGTCCAGCCGCGCCCCGCCACCGCGCCGTCGCTGTCCAGCACGACACAGCCCACCGCGGGGTTAGGCCAAACCCGGCCCAAGCCCCGGCGCGCCAGCGCCAGCGCGGTCATCATGTGGCGGATATCGGTTCCTTCAGTTTTCGTCGACACTCAATTGGCCCACGAATTCCTCGAAGTCCTTGGCCTCGCGGAAGTTGCGATAGACCGAAGCGAACCGGACGTAAGCGACCTGGTCGATACCGGCCAGCGCCTCCATCACCAACTCGCCGATATGGCTGGATGGGATTTCGCTTTCCCCCATGGTCTCGAGGCGGCGCTGGATGGAAGTGACGATCCGCTCCACCTGCTCCTCGTCCACCGGCCGCTTGCGCACGGCGATACGGATCGAACGGACCAGCTTGTCACGCTCGAACAGCTGCTTCTTGCCATCGCTTTTCAACACCATCAGGTCTCGAATCTGGACCCTCTCGAAGGTGGTCCAGCGCGACCCGCATTCGGCGCAGTAACGGCGGCGGCGGATGGCCGCGGCCTCTTCGGTGGGACGCGAATCCTTGACTTGGGAATCGTTATGACCGCAGAAAGGACAACGCATTGCACCCGGGCCTCCTCGCCCTTCCGTTTATTTCAGGTTCGGGTAGACCGGAAAGCGCCGGCAGAGCGCACCGACCTTCTCGCGCACTTCGGTTTCGGCGGCGGAATTGTCCCCGGAGTCGGCCTTCAACCCGTTGAGCACCTCGCCGATCCAGGCACCCACCATGGCCCATTCGGCGGGACCGAAACCCTGGGTCGTGGCCGCCGGCGTGCCCAAGCGGATGCCCGAGGTCACGAACGGTTTTTGCGGATCGAAGGGCACGGCGTTCTTGTTGCAGGTGATTCCCGCCCGCTCGAGGCTCTCTTCCGCCGCCTTGCCGGTGAGGCCCAAAGGCCTCAGGTCCACCAGCACCAAGTGGGTATCGGTGCCGCCCGAGACGATATCGACGCCCTCCTGCTGCAGGACATCGGCCAGAATGCGCGCATTGTCCTTGACGGCGGCGGCATAGGCCTTGAATTCGGGCGTCAGCGCCTCGCCCAAGGACACCGCCTTGGCGGCGATCACATGCATCAGCGGCCCGCCCTGGGTTCCCGGGAAGACCGAAGACTTGATCTTCTTGCCGATGTCTTGGTCATTGGCGAGGATCATGCCGCCCCGGGGCCCGCGCAGGGTCTTGTGGGTGGTGGTGGTAACGACGTCCGCGTGATCTAGCGGATTGGGATGGACGCCGCCGGCGACCAGCCCGGCGAAATGGGCCATGTCCACCATCAGGACGGCGCCCACGGCATCGGCGATTTCACGGAAGCGCGCGAAGTCGATGATCCGCGGATAGGCCGACCCGCCGGCCAGGATGATCTTCGGTTTGTGTTGCCGGGCAAGGCTTTCGACCTCGTCGAAATCGATCAGCGCGTCCTGTTTGCGGACCCCGTATTGGACCGCGTTGAACCATTTTCCCGACTGACTGGGCGTGGCCCCGTGGCTCAAGTGCCCGCCGGCGGCGAGCGACATGCCCATAAAAGTGTCGCCCGGTTTCATCAGGGCGAAGAAAACCTGCTGGTTGGCCTGGGTTCCCGAATGGGGCTGCACATTGGCGTAAGCGCAACCGAACAGCGCCTGGGCCCGATCGATGGCCAGTTGCTCGGCGATATCGACGAATTCGCATCCGCCGTAGTACCGCCGCCCGGGATAGCCTTCGGCGTATTTGTTGGTCAGCACCGAGCCCTGGGCTTCCAGCACCGCCCGGGAGACGAAGTTCTCCGAAGCGATCAATTCGATCTGGTCCTGCTGGCGCTTGAGTTCGCCGTGAACCGCGGCGAACACTTGCGGATCCCGGGTCCGCAAATCCTCGCCGAAAAAGGCCTCTTGAGAGCCGGCCTCCGTGCTGTTTAATACGGACGATATGGTCATAAATCCCTCACGCTTCGGGGCCCATCGGGCGGCCCGTCTGTCAAGACATCTTGGCGACCCGCCGGGCGTGGCGCCCACCTTGGAATTCGGTATCAAGAAACGCGGCCAGGCAGTCCTTCGCCACCTTCATACCGATGAACCTCCCTGCCATCACCAGGACATTGGCGTCGTTGTGCTGGCGGGCAAGCCGAGCGGCCAGGTGGTCATGGACCAGGGCCGCACGAATCTCACGATGACGGTTGGCGGCGATGCTCATGCCGATCCCCGATCCGCATAGCAACACACCCCGGTCCGCACGGCCCTCGCGGATCGCCGTGGCGAGCGCGTCGGCGAAATCCGGATAATCCACCGAATCCGGCCCGTCGGTCCCAAGATCGAGGACGGAAAACCCACGGCGTTGCAAATCTCCCGTGAGGGCAACCTTGAGTTCGACCGCACCGTGATCGGAGGCAATGGCAATGGTTTCTGAGGGCACGGCCCTTCCCTTCGGACAGCCCGCCGCGGATCAATCGGCGGCGCGAAACTCGGCCGATCTCATTACCATATGTCGGGGGCGCACGCCACCCCGCCACAAGGACTACCGAAAATAAGGGCGATGCCCCGAGACGGCCGCTCAGAACGTGACGTAATCGTAGGTGCCGTCCTTCCATTCATAGAAGACGTAGCCCGGCGCCGTCACGTCGCCCTTGGCGTCGAAGCCGATAGTGCCGAGCACGGTGTCGAACTTGGAACCGTGGAGTTGCTCACGCAATTTGGCGGCATCGGTCCCGCCGGCGCGCTCCGCCGCTTGGGCGAATACCTGGATGGCGGCATAGGTATAAAGCGTATAGCCCTCGGCCGAAAATCCCTGCGCCTTGAATTTGGCCACCAGGGGCGCGACCTTGGGGTTCTTGCGGGGATCCGGGCTGAAGGTCATCAGCGTCCCCTCCCCCAGCTTGCCGGTGATGTTCCAGAATTCCTGGGTCACCAGGGCATCGCCGGACACCAGGCGCGTGGTAAGCCCCTGTTCGCGCATCTGGCGCACGATCAAGCCGGCCTCGGCGTGATAGCCGCCATAGAAGAGAATGTCGATGCGGTTCTTCTTGAGCCTCGTGACGATCGCCGAATAGTCCTTTTCCTTGGGCGTCACGGTCCCGGTCATGGCCAGGGAGACGCCCCGCTTCTTCAGCTGTTTCATGGTCTCTTCGGCCAAACCCTGGGAATAGGCCTGTTTGTCATGCACCACGGCGATCCGCTTGCCCTTGAACTTGTCGGCAATGAAGTCACCGGCGACTTGGCCCTGCTGGTCATCGCGGCCGCAGACCCGGAACACGTTGGACATGCCGCGCTCGGTCAACTTCGGATTGGTCGAGCCCGGCGAGATCATGAGAATGTTTTCCGTCTGGTAGACCTGGCTGGCGGGGATGGAGGAGCCCGAGCAGAAATGCCCGGCCATGAATTTCACGCCCTTGTTGACCATCTGGTTGGCGACCGCCACGGCCTGCTTGGGGTCGCATTGGTCGTCGCCGATCTCGAGCTTCAGTTTCTTGCCCAGCACCCCACCCGCGGCGTTGATGTCCTTGACCGCCTGTTCGGCGCCGCGGCGCATCTGTTCCCCGAACGTCGCGTACTGTCCCGTCATGGGTCCCGCCGTGGCGATGACGATGAAGTTGGATTCGCTGGTTTTGGAATCGCAGCCCGTGAGGGCGAGCCCAATCGCCATCAAGGCGGAAAGAATGGAGATATTTTTAGCGTGCATGACATGTCCCCTGGCGCGACTCGTAATTCGTCCCGGTGAAAGAGAAATACACTAGAGCATTATCCGGCCAAATTGAACCATTTGACCGGGATGATTTTACGTCGTGGCTAGGCGCGTGTCGCACGGCGATGCGGGGCATCGGCGAAGATTCGCAACGACGCCTTGGGGCAAAAGCACCCGGCCTGCGGTGGGGCTCATCGGCTCCCAGGGTGCGTTGCGACCCTCGCCCGATACACCGCATCGCGCTTCGGTCCGCGTCTGCCCTGGGAACCGATGAGCACCCATCAAATTAATTCAATTAGGCCGGATAGTGCTCTAGAGCATTATCCGGCCTAATTGAACCATTCGACTGGATGACGCATCACCGTTCGCGCCAATTCAAAGGTCCTGCCTTCTCGAACAGCCACGGGTACTGGCCGACCATGCGTCGGACCTGGCGGATGCGCCACGCCAGCAAAGGCCGGTTTGACCGGGTGATCGCGATTACAATGAGGCCGTCCGCTTGGGGCCGGGTCAGGCCGGCATCTCCACGACCGGGGGAATGCATTCACCGGCAACGGTCAGTACGACCGCGCTATAGGTGATTACGATGCGGTTATTCGCCTTAGGCCCAACAACGCCTTGGAATTTTACCACCGGGCCCGGGCCAAATTTTATTCGGTTCATCTCGCTGGCGCCCTCTCCGACCTTATGATGGCGGCAGGGATTGGGCTGAAAGGCTATTATGCAGCGTTCCGACGTTTTCTCAGACAGCTTCTTCAGGGACTAAGCGAACAAGCCAAGCTTGGCGCGGGCGAATTTACGGTCTGGAGAGGATTATCTGGCCGCCTCTTTTAGTGCTTCCTTCACATGGTTCGACAAAATAAACGTCTTCTGGTCCAGACGTCTCAGGCCGCTTGAATAGGAGTACGGATCACGAGGATCCGTACTCCGACGAATTTTCAGCTGTTTCAAACTTGCTGGGACCAGTTCCTTGGCGATTCTTTCGTTCAACCGCCGTTTGGACGGGGAAGTCCTTGAAAACGCCGCCGCCCGCATCACGCTGTAGGACAAAATACTTGCCCCTGGCTTGGATCCGCCGTAGCTGAAGAGATAATTGTTGTCACCCGAATAGATGTTCGCCTCTGTAATTCCCACATACATGGTCCGCGCATCATCCGAACGATAACGCTTAAGGGTTTGGGAAAACACGCTTAAATAGGGCCCGGCTAAATATTGGCCCGGCTCCTTGTCGATTTTGCTGGCGATCTCTCGTGCGCGGTAGCGCGACAGCGGGTCCTTGGTTTCGACAGCCTTCAGCAACTCCCTTACATAGCGCGCCTTCCCCCAGCCGGCGAAATCAATGTCTCGGCCCTTGAGCCGCATGAGAGTGCGTTGAATTTGCCGCTGGCGCGCGATGCGACCCGGCGCGCTGAATTTCCAGGTCTCTTTCAAACGCCTGATGTTCACGGGAACGCCGGTGATTTTCGAATAGATTTTGGCGGCTTCTTCCAGAAGCCAGGGATTGATTGGGGGCAGGGGAATCAGGATGAGTTGCAAGCCGGTCTCGTTTTTCTGCAACAGAGGTATGGCTTCGAATGTCGCCGCGGGCTTGCCCAAAATTTTCGCGGCCTTATCGATGTGTTCGCGATCCTCGGCATTCTCGAAGACGATCCGCGCGCTTTCCCTGGCCGCTGCGGTATCTTTGGTATTGGTGAAAAAATCGATATGGGCGTCGTAGTTGTCGGGAGAGGTGGTGACAACATTCTTCAATACGGCGAGCGCTTTCGGTTTCTTGCCTTGCCGCAATAACCGGCGCGCATAGTTGTGTGCCTCCGGCCCCCACAAGCCCATAGAGACATTTCCGGCCGACCTGGCCTTATGGTAGCGCTGTCTGTCAACGAAGGCCGTTATGACGGCGAACTTATCGCTGATCCCCTGGATATTTCCCGAGGGAACAACATAAACCCAATACTGAACTGATGTGGGGAGCCAATAGGTAAAGAAAAACGCCTCGCCCCCTCTATGGTGAGTTTTAGCAAAGACCTCCCTCGGGGAAATTTTATGAAATTCCCCCCCTGTATTTTTCATTTTGTCGTTCAATAATCCCAGCATGTTTTTGAATACGTTTTCGCAGCGTACTCGGTCGCATCCGAGGTTCATCACTATCATCCGCACGGATTGATCTTTCGTAGCGTAGTCGAACCGCTGTTCGTCATTTTTTGCGGATTTTTTCTCTAGGCTCAGCTGCTTCCCGCCAACCTTGAACGCCGGGCCGAAATAGTCCGGCAAGAACGGGGGCATTTGAATTTCACCAACTGAAGCCTGTGTGAGCATTACCGATGCGAAGATTGCAAATATGTAGATCATCTTTTTCATGGATCAGAGCCCGTCAGGTGACGGTAGGCGTTTAGAGAAGGAGAGATTTTTCATGGTTTCGGAGTCTGTCCTTGAAAGCAAATCATCCCAAGTGGTAACTCTTCGCAAAGGTCCGCTTGCGTCTAAATATTAGACACCCTCTTTTGTCAGCTAATGGGATGCTGCTCCTATCGTGCGCGGGTTAAAGCCTTCGCAGACTAACCCAATGGAGGAAACAGCCGGTCCATCCCGATAGTGAACTACCGTTCGCGCCAATTCAAAGGTCCTGCCTTTTCGAACAGCCACGGGTACTGGCCGACCATGCGGCGGACCTGGCGGATGCGCCACGCCAGCAGACCGATCAAGGCGATGACCGCGAAATCCCGCAGAAAATAGCCCAAGGACGTGAGCGGCCCGCCGAACAGTCCCCAACTGAGGAAACGGTCGAATAACGCCAGCAACCAACCGTAACCGACCACCTGCCAATAGGGCCGCCAGGTGGCGGCGATCGCCGTCCCCGTAAGCCAAGCGGCGGCACCGAAGATGCAGACGGTCAGCCCCAGGAAAACCGGCCAATCGGTCATTGCCGTCACCCGTGCCCCCCTTCCAGATAGGCGGCGCGGATATCGGCGTCGGCAAGCAGCTCCGCCCCGGTGCCTTCCATGCGGATCTCGCCGTTGACCATGACATAGGCACGGTCGGCAACGCCGAGAGCACGATAGGCGTTTTGCTCGACCAGGAAGACCGTCATGTCGCGCTCGGCGTTGATCTCGGCGATGACCTCGAAGATGCGGCGCACCACCAGGGGCGCCAAGCCGAGGGAGGGTTCATCCAACAGCAAAAGTCGGGGCCGGCTCATGAGCGCCCGGCCGATGGCCAACATCTGCTGTTCGCCACCCGACAGAGTCCCACCGCGCTGATGCCGCCGCTCGCCGAGAATCGGAAACAGCGCCAACACGTAATCAAGGTCTCCCTCGAAATCTCCGTCGGCGCCGCAGACCGCGCCGATCTGGAGGTTCTCCATGACCGTCATGCGGGGAAAGATGTGGCGGCCTTCCGGCACATGGGCGATGCCCAGCCTGGCAATCTCATGGGTGGGCAGGGCGGTGATGTCCCGGCCCTCGAACTCGATGCGCCCGCCGCGCCCGCGCGGATTGCCGCAAATGGTCATCAGCAGGGTTGACTTGCCGGCCCCGTTGGCGCCGATCAAGGTGACGATTTCCCCTTCCCGCACCTCGAGATCGACCCCGGAAAGCGCCCGGATCGCGCCGTAATAGGCGGCTATGCCGCGCACGGCAAGAAGCGGTTCTGCCGCGCCGCCGCTCATGGGCGCCCTCGGCCGGGGGACGGCCCGCGGCTGTTTGTTTCGGGCGGATCACCCTCTTCTCCCAGATAGGCCCGGATCACGGCGGGATCGTTGCGTACCTCCTCCGGCGTGCCGTCGCTGATCTTGGCGCCGTAATTCAGCACGACAACCCGGTCCGATATGCCCATGACCACGGCCATGTCGTGCTCGATCAACAGGATGCCGACACCGTAGTCTTCGCGGATGTCCAGCAACAACCTATTGAGTTCCGCGGTTTCACGGGGATTGAGACCCGCCGCGGGTTCGTCGAGGCAAAGGAGCTTCGGCTCCGAGCACATGGCCCGGGCAATTTCGATCTTGCGCTGCTGGCCATGGGCCAGGGTGCCCGCCTCGCGGTCGGCGGCCTTCACCAGCCCCAGTCGATCGAGCCAGCCGCGGGCCACCTCGATGGCCGCGGCCTCGGCCTCGCGGAACCGCGGCAGCCCCAGCAAACCGGCGATGGAAAAGACCGAGGCGCGCATCAGCTTCACGTGCTGGGCGACCAGCAGATTTTCCAGCACCGTCATGCGCGGGAAGAGGCGGATATTCTGGAAAGTGCGCGCGACGCCTGCGTCCCGAGCGATGCGAAATCCCTCCATGCGCTCCAGCAGGAACCGGCCCCCTTCGTGGTCAAGGGCGATGCGCCCGACACTGGGCCGGTAGAAACCGGTGATGCAATTGAAGACGGTGGTCTTGCCGGCGCCGTTGGGACCGATGATTCCGGTGATTTCCCCCCGCCGGGCGCTGAATGAAACGTCGTCGATGGCGGTAATGCCCTCGAAATGCATGGAAAGATGCGCCACCTCAAGCATCGCCGGCACCGCCGCATCGGGGCTCGCAAGCGCGCTCATGGGAGACCGCCCCTCAAAGCCCCGGGTGGCGCCTGGCCCAGGCGAACCGACGGGACCCGATGGGCGAGAAGCCCGCGCGGCCGCCACACCATGATCGCCACCATGGCACCGCCGAACAACAGCATGCGGAATTCCGCGAAGTCCCGGGCGAGCTCGGGCAGCAGGATCAGGACGATGGCCGCGCAGATGACGCCGACCTGGCTACCCATGCCGCCCAGCACGACGATGGCGAGTATGATGGCCGATTCGATGAAGGTGAATGACGACGGGTTGATGAACCCTTGGCGGGTGGCGAAAAAGGAGCCCGCGAACCCGGCGAACATGGCGCCGAGCCCGAAAGCCGACAGTTTGACGAGGACCGGATTGAGGCCCAGCGCCCGGCTGGCGATTTCATCCTCGCGTAGCGCCTCCCAGGCGCGTCCCATGGGAAGCTTGCGCATGCGCTCGGAAAAGAGGTGGGTCAACAGCGCCAGGATAAGAATAATGTAAAAAAGAAAGATCAGCTTGTGGATGCCACCGAATGGAATGCCGAAGAACTGGTGGAACGCGGTTTCCCCGGCGGCGGGGCTCGGCGTGAAACGGAGCCCGAACAAAGTGGGCACCGCGATCCCCGTGATGCCTTCGGAACCGCCCGTCAAACTCGACCAGTTGATGATGATGATGCGAGTCATCTCGCCGAAGCCGAGGGTCACGATGGCGAGGTAGTCGCCTCTGAGCCTGAGCACCGGAAACCCCAGAAGGACCCCGAACAGGGCGGCGATGGCACCAGCCAGCGGCAGGCACACCCAGAAGCTCAAATCGAAATGGATCGCCAGCAAGGTGTAGGAATACGCCCCGACCGCGTAAAAGGCCACGTACCCGAGATCGAGCAAGCCGGCAAGGCCGACCACGATATTGAGCCCCCAACCCAGCATGACGTAAATCATCACCAGCGTCGCCAGGTCCACCATCCGCCGGTCGGCGACCGGCAATAGCGGCAGGATCGCCACCGCCAGGAAGAAAGCTGCGAACAACAACCTCTTATGCTCGGAAAGCCGGGCGACGGCGCGGTCGAACCAGGGCAGCGCGGTGCCCGATGCCGGCTTTCGTGTGCCGATCCACAGGGCCACGGCGGCACGGCCGGCAAACACCGCCGCGACCGCGATCACCACCCACCAGGGCCGGAACTCAAGCCCGCCGCCGCCACCGTCGGACAGCCGCACACCGAACAACAGCAGGGCGAGAACCAAGGCCACCAGGGCGGCCAGGCCTGCATCCTTGAGAATCGCGCCCCACTGGATGCCGTCATCGCCAAAGCGGTTTCCCAAGTCCACTAGACCTTTTCCACCTCGGGCTGGCCCAACAGGCCGGTCGGGCGAAAGACCAAGACCAGCACCAGAATTGAAAAGGCGGCCACGTCCTTATACTCGGCGGCGAAATAGGCGGCCCAGAACGCTTCCACCAGGCCGATCAGGATGCCGCCCAGCATGGCGCCCGGCAGCGACCCGATGCCGCCCAACACGGCTGCGGTGAAGGCCTTGAGCCCCACCAGGAAACCGATGAAGAAATCGATCACCCCGTAATGCAGCGTCGTCATGACCCCGGCGACGGCAGCCAGCCCGGCGCCCAGGAGGAACGTCAGGGAAACCGTGCGGTCGACGTCGATTCCCGACAGGGCCGCCATTTTCTGATCCTGTTCGCAGGCCCGCTGGGCGCGCCCCAAAGCCGTCCGCGAAATGAGTTGGGAGAACCCCGCCATGAGGATGAGCGTCAGCGCCATGATGATGATCTGCATGTAACTGAGGGTCACCTGAAAACCGGCCCGTTCCGTCACTACGAAGCCGCCCGTGACCATCGGCGCCATGGCCTTGACG
This sequence comes from Alphaproteobacteria bacterium, assembly GCA_027292975.1. Classification (GTDB taxonomy): domain Bacteria; phylum Pseudomonadota; class Alphaproteobacteria; order SMXQ01; family SMXQ01; genus SMXQ01. Next base: position 25,090 of record JAPUGG010000188.1, read on the forward strand.
CGGGCGCCCTGAAGCAGCTGCACGTAATTCTGAAGAAAGATCGACATGCCGATGGCGGAAATCAGGGGCGCCAGCCTGAAAGACCCTCTCAGCGGCCGGTAGGCCAGCCGTTCCACGGCCCAGCCATAGGCGGCGGTGAACAAAACAGTCACCAGAAGCACCACCAGGATCGCCAGCGGCACCGATGCGACCCCGGACAGACCCAGGATCGAGAAGCAGATCAATGCGATGAAGGAGCCGATCATGTAGATCTCGCCATGGGCGAAATTGATCATGCCGATAATGCCGTAAACCATGGTGTAGCCGATGGCGATCAGCCCATAGACCGCGCCCAAGGTGAGACCGTTGATAAGTTGCTGGAGGAAGTATTCCATCAAACGCCGTCAACGTTTCACAGGTGGCCCCTGGCGCCCGCGCCCTTTTTCCTGCCCGCGCCGTTTTTCCTGAATGTAGGCGAGCTTGCGGAGGACCGTGTCTATCATCTCTTGTTCGGAGCAGTGGGCCGGCGCCACGATGGAGACTTCGAGAAAAGTCTTGGTATCCACCGCAGAGACCTTAACGGCATTGCCGACCTGGTAAAATTCCACGATCACCCCTTCAATTTCCGTGGATTTCTCCATGCGCCCCGCGAGCAACCCGTTTCCTGGCCAGCCGAATAACATCAAGTCTAGAGGAAAGTGGATGGTGGTGCCAGCGCGCCTGCATTTCGATTAACGTTTTACTAACCGCTGATTCGTAATAATTGTTTTCACCTATATGTATTCTAATATCATCATGTGGAAGCCACGCAAAATGACAGCCACCGGCAAAGCGACCGAGCCCGCCAAACTTGATCGGGCCGACCCCGACGGGCACATGCCAACCGGATTGGGACCAACGGGATTGGGGAGGACCCAATCACTTGCCGCAGCGATCTTCTCGGGTGTGGCCGTGGCGGCCGCCACCACCGCCTTGATATGGGGCCTGGGCGAGCAGACCTTGGGCGAACCGCTGAACCGCGTGGCGGAGAACTATCGCCTCAGCCCACGACACCTCGACGGTTTGCTCTCTTTCGCCAGCGGCCTTTGCATCGTCGCCCTCTTCGCGGTCTACGCGGTGATCGCCAATAGGCGGACAATCCGGCTTGCCGAGGCCCATGCCGCCGAGAACCAGGACCCCAAGGCCCACCGTATCGCGGTCGAGGAACTGTCCCGGGCCCGCACCCAGCTCACCGAGGCCATCGAGTCGATCTCCGAAGGATTCGTGCTGTTCGACAACGACGATCGGATGGTGCTTTGTAACGATAAGTACAAGACCATCTTCGCCGATGTCCGGGACACCATCATCACGGGCGTGCGTTTCGAGGATATCCTGCGCGCCGCCATCATCAGGGCACTGCCTCCGGACGCCATGAGCGACCCTGAGAAGTGGATCCAGCGACGCTTGGCGCAACATCGCAATCCCACCGGCCCCTTCGAGATGGAGCTCGCGGACGGACGATGGATCCAGGTTTCGGAAAAGCGCACGCCCGATGGCGCCTATGTCGGGGTGCGCACCGACATCACCCGCATGAAGCAGGTCGAAAAGGAGCTGCAGGACCGGGTGATGGAAATGGAATTCGCCCATGCACGCCTTGAAAACCAGGGCGTCGAACTTGCCGGACTCGCCGAGGACCTGGCCGTGGCGCGGGACGAAGCGGAGAAGGCTTCCATCGTCAAATCCGAATTCCTGGCCACCATGAGCCATGAAATCCGTACCCCCATGAACGGTGTCATCGGTATGACCGGGATGCTTCTGGATACCAAGCTCGACAGCGATCAGCAGGTCTATACGGAATCGATCCGCGAATCCGCCGAGGCGCTGCTCACCATCGTCAACGATATCCTCGATTTCTCCAAACTGGAAGCGAACCGGCTGGAACTCGAGGACATCGCCTTCGATCCGGCCAACCTGATCGAAAGCGTGCTGGATCTGCTTGCGCCAAAGGCCAATCTCAAGGACCTTTCGCTGGGCAGCTACGTCCCGCCCGCCCTGCCGCCGCTCCTGCGTGGCGATCCCGGCCGCCTTCGTCAAATACTCATCAACCTCGTGGGCAACGCCGTGAAGTTCACGTCCGAAGGCGCCGTCACCATCGAAGCCGATATCATCAGCGAGATGGATGACGGCATCGTGCTGCGGTTCGAGGTCATCGACAGCGGCATCGGCATTTCCGATGAGATGCAGTCCCGATTGTTCGACCGCTTCACCCAGGCCGATTCGTCGACCTCGCGGCGGTATGGCGGCACCGGCCTGGGACTGGCCATCTGCAAGAGGCTGACGCGCCTCATGGAGGGCGACATAGGCGCCACCAGCGAGCCCCAAATAGGCAGCCGTTTTTGGTTCCAGGTCCCCTTGCGCTTCGCCGAAGATGTCACACCTTCGACCCCCAACCCCGAATACGTGCTGGCCGGCATCAACGTTCTTCTCGCCGCCCCCGATGACCGGGGCCGGGAGGTCCTCGAACGCCAGCTTCGCGACCGCGGTGCCATGGTCACCGCCGTCGGCGATGCTTCGGAGGCGCTGGCGGCATTGCAGCCCGAAACCGGGCGAACCCGCTACCACATCGCCCTCTTGGACCACCAACTCGCCATGACCAACAACGCCCAAATCACCAGGCGCAATGCCGAACTCGATCAAGGCGCCCATTGCATTCTCATGGTCACCACCGGTCAGCGCCCCAACGCGGAGGCGATGGATGCCATGGGCGTGACCGAATGCCTGAATAAACCCCTGCATCAAGCGATGATGATTGGCTGCATCCGCCGATTGTCCTCCTTGGACGGGACAACAACGGCGCGGGCGGACGGCAATGACGCCGAGACCCCGCCGGCGGAAGAAAATATCGACGCCAAGGCGACGCGAAATATGGCTCCGTTACGGGTGCTGGTCGCCGAAGACAATCACGTCAACCAGATGCTCGCCGTCGCCCTGCTGACCAAGATGGGGCACCGCGCGGAAGTCGCGGGCAACGGCAAGGAGGCGGTCGACGCGGTCAAAAGGCTGCCCTACGATCTCGTGCTGATGGACGTGCAAATGCCGGAGATGGACGGCTTCGAGGCGACTGCCGAAATCCGTAATCTGCCGCCCCCCAAGAACCGGATCCCGATCATCGCGCTGACCGCCAACGCCATGCCGGGCGAGGACAAGGTGTGCCGCTCTAAGGGCATGGACGATTATCTCGCCAAGCCTGTGGATGTCGCGAAGCTGGCTCAGGCACTGGAGCGCTGGGGGCGGGCGCAATCCTGCGTCCCGGCCAACCTGCTGGCCGCCGCGGCGGTCGAGGAATCAACCACGCCCGAGTTCCGTCCCGCCACCGAAAGCACCGTGGCCAGGGACACCATCGACGGCCTGATCCTCGCGGTTGGTCCGGAGCGCGCGGCAGCGCTCTTTCAAAGCTATTGCGCAGAGGCCCATGCGAGCGCCCAGCACATCATGGAGCTCGCCGCACAGGAGGACTACGACTTCCTCATCGAGCGGGCGCATAACCTGAAGAGCACCTCGGGCAGCTTCGGTGCCTGGGGGCTCCATGAAAAAGCCAAACAGTTGGAGTTCGCCGCCCGCGACGGGGACAAGGAGTTGGTTCAATTCCTGGTCCCAGGAATCGTCAGCCTGGTCCATGAGGTCACCAGGGTTCTCGATGAATTGCGCCAGGAGATCACCGGCCAAGCCCGCATGACTTCCCCCGCCCCGCGGTCAAAAGCGGTGGCCGGATAGTGCTCTAGAATATATTTCGCTATGGAAACGCCCCCGGGTGACGACGACACATCGGCGGGCAGGCAAAAGAAACCGCGGCCCGAGAGAGCGCCGCGGTATGCCCCGCCGGGCGGGGAAGGCGGATCGTTGGAAGGGTTCTAGGCGACCGAGGCCTTCGCCGGGCTTCGAGTCCCGAAGGTCAGAATCCGAGTCCAGAACTGCTCCATGTGACGGAGCGCCCGCGACGCTTCTTGGAGTTCTTCATCGGTAATCGGCCCTTCGACGATCTCGGCGATTTGGCGCTCGAACATCTCGCGCAGGGAATGAAACAGGACCAGGCCCTTTTCCGACAGGCGGACACGGATGGAGCGCCGGTCGTGGGTCGAGCGTTGGTGGATCAAATAACCGTTTTCGACCATTTTCTTGACGTTGTAGGAAACGTTGGAGCCGAGGTAATAGCCGCGGTTGGTCAGTTCCCCCACGGTGAGTTCCTCGTCGCCGACATTGAACAGGATCAAAGCCTGGATATTGTTGATATCCGAGGTATCCAGACGTTCTAATTCGCTCTTGACCACTTCCAGGAATTGGCGATGAAGCCTTTCAACCAGGAAAATGACATCTTGATAAATATGATCCACGCTAACCTCACTTCACAATTAAGACCCTGCAGATCCCTGCACCGGCGCAGACTGCCTTTCTCGCGGTCTCCAATATTGGTGTAAAATACTTAAAAGTTTGCTAATGCTTTCCGTTGGTGGAAATATTGGATATGGTCTTCGCGCGAGCCACCAAATCTCCCGGAATTCATGACACTTCGAAGCCTTTTAGGCCATAAATCTCCCGATAGTGCCGCCCCCGCCGCGGATCGGCCGCTTGGGGCCTATCCGGCCGTGCGCATGCGCAGGACCCGCCAGGCCGACTGGTCGCGGCGCATGGTGGCGGAAAACAGGCTGACGGCCGATGACCTGATCTGGCCGGTTTTCGTTCAGGATGGCGACAAGGAGCGGACTCCGGTTGCTTCCATGCCGGGGGTGGAACGCTTGACCGTCGATTTGATGGTGGAGGCCGCGGCGGAAGCCGCGGAACTCGGCATTCCCGCCATCGCCCTGTTTCCCACCGTGCCGGCCGAACGCAAGAGCGCGCAAGCCGAGGAAGCCACTAACCCCGAAAATCTGGTCTGCCGGTCGGTGCGCGCCGTCAAGGCCCAGGTGCCGGAGATCGGCATCATGTGCGACGTCGCGCTCGATCCTTACACCATTCACGGGCATGACGGGCTGATGGGCGACGGCGTCATCCTCAACGACGAATCCATCGAGGTGCTGGTTCGCCAGGCCTTGGTCCAGGCCGAAGCCGGCTGCGACGTGGTGGCTCCTTCGGATATGATGGACGGACGCGTCGGCGCCATACGCCAAGCCCTTGAAGGCGCGAACCTCGGCAATGTGCTGATCCTCGCCTACGCGGCAAAATATGCATCGGGCTTTTACGGACCGTTCAGGGAGGCCGTCGGCAGCGACGAACACCTCGGCGGCGGTCATAAGAAAACCTATCAGATGGATCCCGCCAACGGCGACGAAGCACTCCGCGAGGTGGCACTGGATATCGCCGAAGGAGCGGACATGGTGATGATCAAGCCCGGCCTGCCGTATCTCGATATCCTGTGGCGGGTCAAACAGCGCTTCGGGCTCCCCACCTTCGCCTATCAGGTGAGCGGAGAATACGCCATGCTGCGGGCCGCGGCCGATGCCGGCTGGCTCGACTGGGCGACCTGCCTGACCGAGAGCTTGGTGTCGTTCAAAAGGGCCGGTGCCGACGGCATCCTGACCTATGGCGCGATCGAGATGGCGCGGGCGCTCAAGCAAACCTAAGGCCCCGTAATAGTTGATCTATAAGATTAATAAATAGACATAATAATTTGAAATATGCGGTTATTTAGACGCGCATTCATCGTCCTTCTTGTGGCGGTTCCGTGCTTGCTCCTGGTTCTTGCCGGGGCCGGGTACCTATGGCTCAGGACCTCCCTGCCGATGACCGAGGGCACGCTCCGCCTGACCGGGCCCCAATCGGCCATAGAGATTTTTCGGGATGCCCGCGGCGTTCCCCATATCCGCGCCGAGAACCAACTCGACGCCTATTTCGCCCTGGGATTCGTCCATGCCCAGGACCGCCTATGGCAGATGGAGATGATGCGTCGCACGGCGAGCGGGCGCCTCGCGGAAATGGGCGGCGCAAGGCTGCTGCCCGGCGACCGTGCCATGCGCACCCTCGGCCTCGCCCGCCTTGCCCGGCATGATCTCGAGAATCTGTCGGCCCCCGTAACAGCCGCGCTTGAGGCCTATGCGCGGGGCATCAACAGCTGGCTGGCCACACATTCCGGCGCCCTGCCTCCCGAATTCTACGTCACCGGCATCCGCCCCGCCCCCTGGAAGGCCGAGGAATCGCTTCTCTGGGGAAGGCTCATGGGATTACGGCTTTCCAGCAACTGGCGCCGCGAAGCCCTGCGCGCCCGGCTCCTGCGGCGCCTGGCGCCGGCCAAGGTGGCGGCCTTGTGGCCACCCTACCCCGCCGACGGGCCGGTGACGGTGCCGCACCCTGTCCGCGAATCGGCGCGACGACCCGCCCCCTCCCCAACACGTTGGGACGGCATGCCGGACCTGCCCTACGACGCCCTGGCGCAGGCGATCCCCACGCCTCTATCGTCCAGCGCTTCCAATGCCTGGGCGGTGTCGGGGCGCCGCACCGCATCCGGCAAGCCGATCCTGGCCGGCGATCCGCATCTCGGCTTTCACGCCCCCAACCTCTGGTACCTCGCGCGGATCACCGCGCCGGGGCTGACCATCGCCGGCGCGACCCTGCCGGGCGTGCCCTTTCATATCTTCGGCCACAACCAGGCCATCGCCTGGACCGTGACCGTCACCGGCGCCGACACCCAGGACCTGGTGATCGAACAACTCCAGGCCGGCGATGGCGGACGATACCTCACGCCCGACGGTCCCCGCGCCTTCATCACCCGGATGGAGACCATCAAAGTGAAGGGCGGCGAGCCGGTTCACCTGACCGTCCGCGCCACCCGCAACGGCCCGGTGATTTCCGACCTCATGGACGGGACAGCTTCGGTCGCGCCAAGGGGCGCGGTGGTGGCGCTCCGGGCGTCGATGCTGGCGCCCGACGACCACACGGCCGAGGCGCTCTACCATCTCAATCGGGCCCGAAACTGGAAGCAATTTCGTGCCGCATTGCGGAAATTCCATAGCCCGGTTCAGAACTTCGTGTACGGCGACGTCCAGGGGCGGATCGGCTTCCAACTGGCGGGCCGCATACCCATACGCAGGTCGGGGGACGGCTTCGCGCCGGTTCTGGGCAGCCAAGCCGCCAATGATTGGACCGGTTACATTCCCTTCGATCGCCTCCCCAACCTGGCCGACCCCAAGAGCGGTCTCATCATCAACGCCAACAACCGGGTTGTCGGCCCCGGGTACCCCCATCTCATCACCCGGGACTGGGACCAGCCCTACCGCGCGCAACGCATTGGCCAGAGACTCGCCGGCGACCGACGCCATGACGTCGCGGCCAGCGCCGCCATGCAGATGGACAACCTCTCCCTCGCCGCGCGCGAGATCATTCCGGTCCTGCTTGCCGCGACTCCGAGGACGGCCGAGACCGGCCCGGCGCTCGACCGGCTCGCGGCCTGGGACGCGATGGTGCTCCGCGCCAAACCGGAGCCCCTAATCTTCAACGCCTGGCTGCGCCAGATCACCCCTGGCTTGGTCGCCGATGAACTCGGCCCCCTAGCCGGCGGCACCCGGCGCGCCGACCCCCAGTTTATCCGACACGTGCTCGAACGCGACCGCGCCTGGTGCGACGATGTCTCGACGCCGGCGCGGGAACTCTGCGGACCCGTGCTGGCGGCCGCGCTGGTCCGCGCGCTGGAAGACCTTACCCAACGGTTCGGGCCGGACATCAGCCAATGGCGCTGGGGCGATGCCCATATCGCGCGATTCAGGAACCGGGTGTTGTCCCCCCTGCCCCTGATCGGCGGTTTCGCCGATATTTCAATCGCCACCGACGGCGACACCTTCACCCTCAACCGGGGGACAACCCGAAGGTTTTCACGGCGCAATCCGTTCGCCCACGGCCACGGCGCCACTTTCCGGGCGATCTACGATTTCGCCGATCTCGAGCGGTCGCTGTTCATCCAGCCGACGGGGCAATCGGGCAATCCCCTGTCTTCCCATTACCGCGACCTGATCGAGACCTGGCGCGATGGCGGCTACCTCACGATTCCATCGCGCCTCCATGACGGTCTCAGGCGGCTGCGCCTGGTGCCGATGGCGCCCGCGACGACGCCAAACCCCAAAGCCGCCCAGTAAACGGCTTTTTAACCAAATGTCTGCAATCTAGGGGCCGTACCCACGGGTTTGAAAACGGGCCGGTTTCCCTATGCTTTTCATTGTTGGTGTCTTGATGGTGATCGTTTGCGTGTTCGGCGGATACGTCGCGCTCGGGGGCCACTTGTATGTCCTTTGGCAGCCGTTCGAGCTGGTGATCATTGGCGGCGCGGCAATCGGCGCCTTCATCATCGGCAATCCCAAGTCTGTTCTGACCGGAACCGGCAAGGAGCTCGGCAAGCTCCTGAAGGGTTCCAAATACGGCAAGGAGGCTTACCTGGAACTGCTTACCATGCTCTACGCGATTTTCAAATTGGCCAAGTCCAAGGGCATGCTGGCCCTTGAAGCCCATGTGGAAGACCCCCACGACAGTGACCTGTTCAAGCAATTTCCCATCTTCCAGAAGGACCATCACGCGCTCGAATTTCTCTGCGATTACCTGCGGATGATGATCCTGGGTTCGGAAAACCCGTTCGAGATGGAAGCCCTGATGGACGAGGAGATCGACACCCGACACAGCGAAGAGATGCAGGTCTCCACCGCCATCCAGTCCATGGCCGACGCCACGCCGGCGCTCGGCATCGTCGCCGCGGTGCTGGGCATCATCCATACCATGGGATCCATCACCGAACCGCCTGAAGTTCTCGGCCAACTCATCGGCGGCGCCCTGGTGGGAACCTTCCTTGGCGTGCTTCTGGCGTACGGCTTCTTCGGTCCCATAGCGTCTTTTCTGAAGCAAACCTACGACGCCGAGATCAAATATTTTCAGTGCATCAAGGTCGCGCTGCTTGCCCATATGCAGGGCAACGCGCCCGCTGTCTCCGTGGAATTCGCGCGCAAGGCGCTGCTGGGGGACGTGCGGCCCAGCTTTTACGAAGTCGAAGATGCCGTGGAGAACGCCCCGAAATTGGCGTAGCGGACCGGCAATCCCCGGGCGGCTGACCAGGTAGGTAGGATCATATGGCGACCAACGCGGCACCGATCATCATCATCAGGAAGAAGAAACGCGGTCACGGCGAGGCCCACCATGGCGGGGCCTGGAAGGTGGCCTATGCCGATTTCGTGACGGCGATGATGGCGTTCTTCCTTATGCTTTGGTTGCTCAATTCGACCACCCAGGAGCAACGCTCGGGAATCTCAAGCTATTTCGCCCCCGCTTCGGTCGCCCGCACCGCGTCGGGCGCCGGCGGCGTGCTAGGCGGCCTGACCATCACCTTGGAGGGCCCGCAGGCCGGCAGGGGCGCGCCCCTTGGCGTTCCGGAGCCGATGCCCAGAGAGGACAGCGAAAGCGCCGAGCAAGACCACCAGGACCGGATCGACGCCGGGCCCAGCGATTTCCCAACGGAATATCCCGATGATTCGGGCAAGACCAACGACCCGGCTGGCGCCAAGGGAAAACCCGGCGAACAACATCTCAAGGCCCTCCTGCGCAAGCGCGAGGACGAGACATTCGAGATCGCCCGGAAAGCCATCAAGAGGGTCCTGGCAACCCTGCCGGGCCTGCGCAAGTTGGCCGATCATCTGATCATCGAGTCGACCGAAGAGGGCTTGCGCATTCAGATCATCGACCGCGAAAAGAAATCCATGTTCGCGCGCGGCTCCTCGATGCCCTACCAACATACCCGCCAGCTTCTGGAAGTCATCGCCCATGTGGTCGCAAAGCTGCCCAACAAGATCATCATCGCCGGCCATACCGACGCCATTCCCTACGCACGCGGGGCCAGCTATTCCAACTGGGAACTATCCACCGACCGCGCCCATGCATCGCGCCGTGCACTGAGTCGCTTCGGGGTCCGGAAGGAGCGGTTCGCCCGCATCATCGGCAAAGCCGCGACCGAACCCCTGATCACCGCTGATCCCCGCAACGCCCGCAACCGCCGCATCTCGATCACCTTGGTGCGGCAGACCCGTCCGCCCCCTAAGGTCGCGCCCCGCAATCCGGTCAAGAAGGCCGCCGCGCCGCCGCCCGTGGTCAAGGGCGCCAAACTCAACCGGGTCATCGGGCCCGCGAACACGCCCGGGCGCTAATCGGCCGCCGCCATCGCAGCGCGATTGCGGGAGGCTTCCCATTCGCGCCATAATGCCGCCATGTCGCCAAGGCCCCATCCCCTACACGCCTCTCCCCTGCGTCCCTGTCCCTATCTCGAGGGGCGTAGTGAACGTGTCGTCGCGACCGAACTCTCGGGCAGGGGCGCAAAGGATCTGTACCATGACGGCCTCCGTGCCGGGTTTCGGCGCAGCCACAATTTCATGTACCGGCCCGCCTGTCCCGGTTGCGACGCCTGCCGCCCGGTC
>JAPUGG010000189.1 GCA_027292975.1 Alphaproteobacteria bacterium
TAGCGGTCCCTGCGGTGGACCAGCCAGTCGGGCCAATTTATGGTCAGGCCGTCGCAGCCCGCCTTGATCGCCCGCATCATATGGGCCATTCCCTTGACACCATGGGCGCGCACTTCGGTGACCCGGGCATGGCCGTCGCGCACCAAATCCATCGTCGTCTCCCCTGCCATCGGACACAACTGGTGGAATCCGGCGTTGGCCGCCTTCGCCATGTTGCCGGCGTTAAAGCCGCCCGTCCTCACCAGCCAACCCACCCTTTGTCCAGGCGCCATCGCCTTGACCTCCATAAGGGCGTCGAAATGGAAGGATGTGACGATAGTTTGGCCTTGGACCCGGTGTTTATCGAGCATGTCCAGGATCGCGGCTGCCAGCCCCGGCGCCGGCTCTTTGATTTCGGCATGGTAGGTGAGGCTGGTTGCAAACTCCGATAACAGGTTTTCGAAAGTAACCATCCTCTCGCCGCCATAATGGAAGGGCGAAAACCAAGACCCCATATCCAGCTCGGTTAGCTCCGCGCAGGTAAGGTCGGAGAGCTTTCGGCCCGGATAGCCGTAGCGGTCCAGGACGCGGTCGTGGCACACCATGATTTGCCGGTCATTCGAGAACTGAAGATCAAACTCGATTTCGGTGGCGCCCATCTTCTGGGCGAGATGGAAGGCCGCCATGGTATTCTCCGGCGCATAGGCCGAGGCGCCGCGGTGGGCGATGATCCTGAAGCCAGGTGGGACGGTTACCGGGAGTTGGGGCTTATCCATGTCGTGAGGCACCGATTTTTCAATGACCGTGAAATCCACGGCTTAATTGAAGACAATTTGCAGAAGGAACAAGGAAACAAGGCTCACTATGCAGGCAATGAACGGGGTCGTCACCCAGCCCGAAGCAATGTTTGCCAGAACGCGATAGTTCATCCCGCCCCCGCCCTTCAGGATTCCAAATGGATTTTGAGGGAAGCCCTGATCCGGCCTGAGCCCTTATGTCCGCTATTGGGTAAATTCAGACATAACCTTAACGGCGTTGTGAGGGGTTTCAGCCCATTAACCTTATGTCCGCTTTTGGCTAAAAGCGGACATAACCTTAACGGCCAGATCAGCCCTTGGGGCTTGGTAACTTAATGTCCGCTTTTGACCCAAAGCGGACATAAGGAAGGAAGCCGTGTGCATCGTCTGGCCGCCCACCACCTCATCTTTCGGGCCATCGAGGCCGATTGACGTATGCTTGATCGGCGGAGGCCTGCACAAGGGGCTAGATTGAATGACCTCTTGGGCCTCGCAAAACGCTGCAAATGATCAGGAAGCGTCGGCCGCCTCGTGCTGGGACGCGCCCATGATATGCAAATAGGTGTTGGACAGCACCGTGATGAGGACCCCCGTCATCAAGAAGTAGAGGACAGGCATCACAATCACGTAGGCCGGCAACGAGGCTTCGAAGGAAATACCCTGCGCTTTGGCGGTAGCGGCCTCAGTCATCAACTCTCCCAGGTGTATGTTTGGAGGTATAAGCGGGGCCGTGAATATTATGGCGACCAAAAAGGTTGCGCCGATCAGACGCCAAGTATTACCGCGCATTCTTCGCCACGCTTCACCCAATTTCAGCGGCCGATCGATTGCCGTAGCCGGAAACAGCAAATAAAAGCGGAAAAGGATGAAGTATACGATCACGGCAACAAAACTGAGAACGTAGGCGATGAGTACCCACATCGTTGGTGAGTTCTGTTGTGTCGCAAAAATAATGTACTGATTAGACCGAGTCATGGCGAATACCGGTAGGGCCACCAATACCGCGAAATACCCGAAAAAAATAACATTTCGCCATGTCAACAACCCCGCAGCACCAATGCGCTGTTCCCCCAAAATGACGAAGCGGTGCCAACACACTGCGAATACAGCGTAAGCCAACCAAGACAAAATCTGAACCGGGATCGTTATGGTGGCGGAAAAGGTGGCGTACCCCACCATGTTGGCGATTGCCACATAAGAGCCGACGGCAATGATGATGAAAGGCAGCCAGCCGATTGTCACGACGCGGTGCAAATTGATAAAGACGAAGCGAAAACTCTGGAAAATCGTCCGCCAGAACGGAATTTTCCGTGGTTCGGCTGGTGATGTGCCACTATCGCTCATGCTATTTACCTACCACAGTGACACTAGTCTCGAAACAGCTCAATCTACCACGTAGAGGCGAATGGGCCCCGCTGTGGACTACTTTCTTATGTCCGCTTTTGGCTATTAGCGGACATTCCCTTAACGCCATTGTGAGGGGCTCGGGCCCGTTAACCTTATGTCCGGTTGTGCGCTGGGATCCGAAAATAACGTTCACACCGTCACTGGCCTGCATATTCTTGATCTTGCTTGCTGTGCAGGGCTCGGTCAGCTCTCTATTCCCTCAAAGCCACGCCGCACTTATGGCAGTTTTTCGGAATACCTAACCTGATTTGCCAGCCAAGATTGGATCGGCAATTTGGACAGCGTTTCGCAAACTGGAGTAGACAAAAGATTATGACGGCACCGAAAAGAGTACCGAATAAGTTGTCTTGGGTTCCTTCCGATAGATCTAACAACTCGATCGCGCCGACTACGCCGAGGGCAAATATCCAGAAAGCGACAAACAGGCCAATCGTCGCATTGTGGTGTCTGCGCAGCGTCTGAAGATCATCTGGATAAATCATGATCATGGAGCGCTTCCCATCGGTTGCCTCACCCTTTGGATATGGGGATCCCCGGGCTTCGCTCTCCTGGGCACGCACTTGGGACTGATGGAGCCGAGGAGGACAGAGCACCATAAAGATATTTAAATTACCTATTGGTTAAAATCGCATCGTGTGGAGGAGGCTATGTCCGCTTTTGGCTATTAGCGGACATGAGGTTAACGGGCCTAGCCGCCGATTTTTTGGCTGAAAATACATTGCAGGGTATGCGCTTGCACCCCGAGGGGTGGGGGGCGGCCCGTGGCAGGCTGGTGGCTAGGTGCCTGCGAATTACCCATACTGTTACCAGCCTGTTACCAACGGGGCCTTACCGAGAGAGGCACCAAACTTAACCAATTGAAATAGCACATAAAGGACACCTTCTTACGGGGATAACCGATCCCGGCGCCGGCGGGGCCCGATCCTAGGGCGCGAGTGCCCTGAAATCGGCCACTTCTCCTTAGCCGCCGCTTGGCCGAGGAGCGCGGAATCCACCCGCCCCATGATGAAACGTCCGCCCATGGCGACGATGTCTTGGAGCATCGGCCCTTCCTTGATGCCGCCGATGCCGATGGCCTTGTCATGCGCCTTGCAGGCATCGGCCATGGCCTGATAGGACTCGCGCACCCGGTCATGGTCGAGCCGGCCGGGGATGCCCATCTCGGCGCAAAGATCGTTGGTGCCGATCAACAGCATGTCGACGCCCTCGGTCGCCGCGATCTCATCGGCGTTGGCGATCGCCTTGGGCGATTCCAGCATGACGATGCGAAGGGTGTTCTCATTGATCAGCCGATAGGCGTTCTCGGTGTCCACCGAAAGGCCTGCGAGCGGCCCCAGGCCCGATAGCGAACGCGACCCGAGCGGCGGGTAGCAGCTCGCCTCGATGACCGCTTCGGCCTCGGCGGCACTGTCCACATGGGGGACGATCACCCCCTGGGCGCCGCCGTCGAGAACCCGGCTGATATGGTGATGGCCGTGGCCGGGCACGCGGACCAGGGGCAGGATTCCGGCCATGGATGCGGCGAGGCAGATCTGCGCCGAGGCCTCGATGGTCATGGCGCTGTGTTCGAGGTCGAGATAGAGCGAATCATAGCCCGCAAGCTTGGCGATCTGGACGATCTCCACGGTCCGCGAATACCGCACCGTGAGGCAGAGGATAAGGTCCCCCGCGCCAAGCCTCTTCTTGAGGGCGAGGCCCAAAAGGTTCGCGTTATCTCTTTCGCTCATGGGAAGTTCCTCGTGGCGAGGCGCGGTCCGCGCGCCCGCGCCGGACCCTCGTGCACTGTCCGGCCAGATCGGACCATTGGGCCGGAAAGTGCTCTATTCCGGAAGGTATTTCCCGATGGTCGTGCTGAGCACCAGAAGGGTCACCGGCCAGAGACCGACGAAAATGCCCCACCGCTCCGCGTGGGCCTCTTGCAGGACCGCTTTCATGGCAGGATCGGCAATGTGTTCGAGGACCGGCCTGAGCATTTCCATGTCCGGGCCCAGGTACCACACCGTCCAGGAAAGCGGGATGCAAAGCATTCCCAGCCAAAACAGAATTTTAGGTAATGATTTCATCTTTCCCTCCTGGGGTCTTGTTGCAAGGCCATGACGTGGGCCGCCAGCGTGACCCTACCATGAGTTAGGGCAATATGTAGCGCGTGCCGTCACCCCGCCGCCTTTGCCTGACAAGCTTGGGATGGTTGTGCCATACTTCGCCTGTTCCCATGTTTTTTCCCGGTCTTTGGCAAGCTTGGCGCGCTTGGGCTGCCCATTGCCAACCGGGAACCACTGAGAGGGAGGAACGACACATGGACAGCGTCCTTTACATCGGCACGGAGAAAGGCGTGGTCACCGCCCGGAGCAGCGATGATCGGTCCTGGGAGATCGTCGAACGGGGCCTCGAGAGTTGGGCGGTTCCCGAACTGGCCGTTTCCCCCGACGGTCCCAACAAGGTCTTCGCCGGCACCCGAGGCGACGGCGTGTGGGTGAGCGAGGATTTCGGCAAGAGCTGGAAGAAGCCCTGTTACGGCAAAAGGGGTCCGGGGAAAGTGCGCTGCGTGACCATCGATCCCCACGATTCGCGCCGCATCTACGCCGGGTGCGAACCCATCGACCTGTTCGTCAGCGAAGACGAGGGAAAGAGTTGGGACCGGCTTGACGCCATTTGGGACATTCCCTTCGTCGCAACCATCCCCTACCCGGTCGCCACCGTGGAACCCCACCTGCGCGACCTCGCCGTCGACCCGTCGGATCCCGATATTCTGTATGCCGCCCTCCAGGTCGGTTACATGGTAAAGAGCACGGATCGCGGCAAGAGTTGGAAGCTGCTCGACGATAACATCGACTGCGATGTCCACACCATCGTCATCGATCCCTCCGACCCGCGCCATCTGTTCATCGCCACGGGCGGAAACGGCGCCCGCAACGGCGACGCACCGGGGCGCGCGCTTTATATCAGCGAAGACGCGGGCGACAGTTGGACGCCGGCGGCAATGAACTTTAGCAACGAATATTCGGTTCCGATCACCCTCGATCCCCTTGATCCTAAACGGGTGTATTCGGCGGTCGCCAATGGCGCGCCGGGGGGATGGCGGCGGCGGGCGAGCGGCGCGGAATCGACCATGATTCGCTCCGACGACGGCGGCGCGAACTGGAAGGGCATCGCGGCCGGCATCGCCAGCGAGGATTTCCCCGAGGCGATCGTCGCGGACGGAGAGATCGCCGGGCGCCTTTATGCCGGCTGCCGGAACGGCAAAATGTACACCAGCGACGATGGTGGCGATAACTTCGGCGCCATGGATTTCGGTCTTGAGGTCTCGAACCTTCGCTGTGTGGTGCTTGCCCACGCCTAGGGCATTTTCCGGCGAAAAGAAAAAGGTCGCGGGCGGCAGTTTCGCGCCACCCGCGATCATTCCATTGTCGGGCGCTGGGGCCTATTTGCAGTCGATGTTCAGGGCCTGGCTCGCGCCTCTCACCTTGAAGGTGCAGTTCATGCCAACCTTCAGGCTCTTGCGCTTGGCCTTTTTGCCTCCCACCGTGATCTTGGTCCTTCTGCCGGATACCTTCAGCTTGCCTTTCTTGCCGCCCCCCTTCCATGCCACGCGGCGGCCCTTGCGCTTGACCTTGGTGATTTTGCCCGTATAGGTGTTCACCGGCACGACGGCCTTGGAGACCCTGGTCCGCGCCGAGGATGACCCGATCTCCTTGGCCCGGGCGATGACATCGGGCGGGAAGGCGTAGACCATCTTGACCAGTCTCTCGACCTCCTCACCCGGGGCGGGGTCGATCTGGAGACGCCGCTTCTTCGAATCCGAGAGGAATTTCTTGTCGTTCATGGTCGCCCAAAAGGCCTTGCGCATGGCCTTGAAGCGGTCATCGGGGACACCCGGGCCCATGCCGAATGGCCGCCCGTAGAGTTGTGCGGAAAGATGGACGTCAAGGGCCTGGGCGTCCTTCTTGTTCTTGACCAGGTCGCGGATCAGCGGCACGTGCTTGAGGTCGGGATGCTGCTTCATGCCGAACTGGAGCGTCATGGTGATTTTCTTGTCCCGGAGCCAAGCGGCGCCGGTGGCGTTGATGGACGACCACGACCAGCCACAGCGGCCCTCCACCTCGCCCCGCTGCATGGCGAGGTTGATATCGGCACCGCCGGGATAGCCGGTCACCAGCCGCATCTGACCCCCGAGCAAGTTGTTCACCAGCCGGGTGTGGATATCGATGGTGCTGCCGATGGAAATGCCGCCCATGATCAACGGCCGGCTGAGCATGTCGTCGACGGTATTGATGTTGTGCTTATGCCAGAAGGTGCACATGCTGTATTCCTGGTTGGCGCTTCCCAGCCATTTGATCTTGGAGCCGTCAAACCGGGCGGCCTTATTGCCGAACAGCGGCTCGCTGACAAGGTTGCGGAGGATGTGAGCCAAATTCGTCCCATCCTGTTTGAACACGTTGAAGAGCGAGTTCAGCATCCGCATGCCGCCGGCGCCGGTGTAGTTCTTGGCGATCATGCGCGGGTTACCGGGAATAAAGCGGGTGATGTGGCGCGTGACCATGCGCGCATAGGCATCGTAGCCGCCGCCCGCCGACACCCCGATATACATGGTCATGACCTTGCCCCTGTAGAAGGACCCAACGTCCGCCGCCGCCGGCTTTGGTGCCGCAGCCAGGGCGAAGCAAGCGGCTGCCATGGCCGACACCTTCATCAAGTTCCTGAGATTCATAGCGATCGTCTCCCTGTTCCGATGCGCCGTCAGTGACATCGCGGTCTTATTCGAGGGCGCGGAGAAAAAACCTTAGAGCACTGGGGGGGCGAAGGGAACCTTTCGGCCCGATTTCCGGGTTAGGCATGTTTGGAAGTTCCCGCTGAACCGCTAAAAATTCTTTCTAACCCGTCCTGCCAAAGGGGCCGCCATTTTTCCAATTGGAACCATCAAACACCCGGTACGGGTGAGAAGCAGACATTGGGGCCCAAGGACCATGGTCTGCTTTATCTCTCCCTGTAAGATCAGGAATTGTCGTTCCCCGAACTCCCTGAGCGCAAGGACTTATCTTCATTCGAGGGCAATAAGGGTTGTTCAGCCCAATTGAAGTAGCGTGTCGCGCTTTCGAATACCATTTGGTTGGGCTTGGCTAGCTGGCGGCATGACCGACAAGTCTTTCAGACCGTTACCGGCTGGCTTGGATTTTCAATGGGGCCTTCGCTAGGGGAGTGTTAGTGGTGCTGCCCTCGGCGCTAACGACGCGCTCTTTGGGGAAACGTATGGTCACGGTGCTGCCGACCCCAAGCTTACTCTGGAAATCCAGATAGCCGCCGTGTAATTCTATGAGACTTTTGCACAACGGAAGCCCGAGGCCGGTGCCCTGATGTTTGCGACTAAGGGCGTTCTCTATTTGGATGAATGGCTTCAGAATTTTTGGGATGTCGTTGAGGGCAACACCAATTCCAGTATCGATGACTTGGAGAACATGCCCGGTACTGGGGCGGCTCCACATATTGAGGGTAACCTTGCCGCCTTCGGGGGTGAATTTTATTGCATTGGAAAGCAGGTTGAGAATGATCTGCTTGAGAATGCGTTGATCCGCATACAGAGGAAGAAGACGATCAGGGAGTTCCGCTACTAGTGCGATACCCTGGCTCCTGGCCTGTCCCTTCACTAAGCTCAAACATGAGCGAACAATCCCCGCCGGGTCGAACGCCTCTTCGTATAGTTCCACCTTGCCAGCCTCGATTTTGGAGACATCAAGGATGTCGTTGATGACGCCGAGCAAATGGTGGCCCGAGGCATTGATATCCTCGATATATTCCAGATTTTTCGTATTGCCGACGGGACCGAAAATCTTTTTCATCAATGCCTCAGAGAAGCCGATGATGGCAGTCAAGGGCGTGCGCAGCTCGTGGCTCATAGTGGCTATAAATTCGGACTTGGCGCGGTTGGCCAACTTCGCCTCCTCCATCGCCTGACGTGTATTCTCTTCCGCCGCCTTGCGCGCGGTGATGTCGGTGAGGGTCATGACGAAGCCCCCCTCGGGCATCGGCCGGCGGTGAAAGATATAGGCGGTGCCATCGGGACGGGTGCGCTCCCTCTGGCGTTCTTCCCCGGACATGGCGCTGGCGACCCGCGCCGCCACCTCCGCTTCAAATTCCGCGCCCTTCAAATCCTTTCTGCGGTCCCGGACCCGGTAGCGTGACAATTCCTCATAGGACAAGTCGAGACGAACAAAATCGGCATCCAAGCCACTAAACTCCAAAAATTTTTGATTGTAGGCGGTGAGCCTGGCGTCGGCATCGAAGACTGCAAACCCCTGCGCCATGTTCTGAAACGTCGTCTCCAACAGCTCCGATTTCCGCGACACCTCGCGCTCGATATTCTTACGTTCGGTGATATCGGTATAAGTCGTCACATAGCCGCCCTCGGGCATGGGTTGGCGATGAATGGCGATAACCGTGCCGTCCTCGCGAACGCGCTCGCGGAGCCGGTGTATTTTCCTGCTATTCCTATTTATCCTTTCGGCGACGATCGATTCGACATCGCCTGGACCGTAGTAGCCTCGTTCGGCCTTGTAGCGATAGGTCTCCTCATTGGTCATCCCCAAGCGTATGTAACCTGGCGGGTAGTCGCGGAGTTTGACACTGTTCTGGTTGAAGGCGATCAGTCTGCCATCGGCATCGTGGACGGTAATGCCATGGGACATGTTCTCCAGGGTCGTCTCGAGGAGCGCCGACTTCTGCGCCAAACTTTCTTCTGTTGCTCGATGTGCTTCCATTTTGGACCGAACATCGACGTATTGAGACCTCAAGATCCGATCGGCTCGCCGGACGATCAAGAAGAGGATCCCATACAATGTCACGAAGGCCAGCAAGAGGCCAACCGTGAGCATATTCGTACGACGATCAATCCTTACCACCGCAGGCGTTACGTCGGTGTAAAGTTCGAAAACGCCCTCAATCGCACCACCATTGCCCCGGATTGGGAGATAGCTTTCCACCAAGTCCCGATTAAGAACCGTGCCCGAGATCGCACTGAATGTTTCCCGAAATGACAGGTTGCTTGAGGGTATACCCCTGCGTGCCGCCTGCAGAAACCCACGATGATTGCGCCTGTCCGTACCTATCTGGCTGGGTTCCGAGGAATAGATCGTAACTCCATCCAGATTGTAAATCTTGACTTTGAGCACGGCCAGACTGGCGTTAAGGGTCCGTACGGCTTCATCGATTTGGTCCGTTTCGGGCCGTGCCCGCAATGTATCACCACTGGTCTCCGAGACCGTCTTCACGTAATCGGAAAATCGTAGCCACAGGATGTTGGAGAATAATCGGGCCAGGTCGACGTTTGCCCTCTCCTCAGAAACAACGAGTTCTTCCACCGCGGTGTGCCTGTATAGGTACACCGACACAGAAGTAACCACGGTCAACGCAATCGCGCTAGCGATAGAGAAATAGCGTAAAAGCCGGAACATTTACCTTCCTTGCTTGCAAAACAGACAAGCCCACAATACTCAGATTGGGATCAAGGGAATAACTGCCTTTGCCTAATAAATAACCTTTATTATTTCGGAATTATTAACGCAGAACGATTTAGCGGCACCCGGTTAATCCAAGCAGCGCAAAGAAAGCCCCAGGGAGAGGCTCTGGGGCCTTCAGGATGGTGCCGGCTGCAGGGAAATTCGGCACCTCAACCGTATGTGGGCTAGGTCCATCCGGCACCATGCCGAATCTCGGCTGGCAGGCCGGCTAGACCAATCCCGGCGCTGGCCATGCCGCGGTTGTCACACGCCGAGCACCTGGACCCGGTCCACGTCCAGGTGAAGGTCCACGTCTTCGCCGACATCGAAGATCCGGCCACCGGCATGATGGGAATCGTCGACCAGGATCTCGCGCGTCCCCACCCGCACGGAATAGCGGACCAGGCTGCCGAGGAACTCCCGGTGGCGGATGCTGCCCGGCAGCACGACTCCGCCGGCGGCGGCGTCATCGGCCCCGGCCTTGCCGATGGTCAGGTCCTGGGGCCGGAACATGGCCGTGCCGGCGCCGGCCGGCAGCTCCCTTCCCGCCAACGATATCCTGGTCCCGTCATCGGCTTGGAACACCGGTGTCGTCGCCTCAAATTCCACCCGGCCGTCGATCAGGTTGGCGGTGCCGAGGAAATAGGCGACGAAGCGGTTGGCGGGATTGTCGTAAAGCTCCATGGGAGAGCCCACCTGCTGGATGAGGCCGTCGTTGAGCACCGCGATACGGTCCGACGTGGTGTTGGCTTCCTCTTGGTCATGGGTGACGAAGATGGTGGTCAGCTTGAGCTCCCGCTGCAGCTCCAGGATATCGCGGCGCATCTGTACCCTGAGGTTGGCGTCGAGGTTCGACAGCGGCTCGTCCAGGAGCAGCACCCGGGGCTCGACCACCACGGTGCGGGCCAGCGCTACCCGTTGCTGTTGGCCCCCGGACAGCTGTGACGGCCGGCGCTCGGCAAATTCCCTCAAGCCCACCAGATCCAGGGCCGCGTCCACCCGGCTGCTGATTTCCCGGGCCCCCACCTTGCGTTCCTCGAGCCCGAAGGCGACGTTCTTGCGGACCGTCATGTGGGGCCACAGCGCGTAGCTCTGGAAAACCATGCCGACGTTGCGCCGCCACGGCACCAGATGGGTGACATCGTCGTCGCCGATCAGGATTCTGCCGGCCGGGGTCGGGCCGAATCCGGCGATGGCGCGAAGCAGTGTCGATTTCCCCGAGCCCGAGGGACCTAAGAAGGTAAAGAACTCGCCGGGCTCTATCTTTAGGGTGATGCCTTTCAGGACTTCCGTCGTGCCGAAGGACAGGCTGACGTCCTCGATGGTGACGCCGACGGCTTCGGGCCTGATGTCGGTCATGGGGCGGTGCTCCCTCTCACGCTTGTTCCGCCACGACGGCACCGACGCTGCGCTGTCTTTCGGTGCGTTGGATGATGCGGTAGGAAACGTAGGTGGCGATGCCGACGATGAGAACGGCGATGATGCCCAGCCCCGCCCCCGGCCCCCGGCCGGCGGCCGATTGCATGAACTCCCAGATGCCGTAGGCCAGCGGCGCGTCGGATTGGGCCGACACCAGCATGAGGGTGGCGGACAGTTCCACCGCGGCGGTGGCGAAGGAAGTGACGAACCCGGCCAGCATGGCGCCGGACATCAACGGCACGACGATGCGGCGCACCGTGCGATATTTGGTGGCGCCCAGGTTTTCGGCGGCTTCCTCCAGCATGACGCTGACCTGCTGTAGCCCGGCGACGCAGGCGCGCAAGGCATAGGGCAGGCGGCGGATGGCCAGCGCCACGACGATGATCACCCACCACGAAGCCAGCGGCTTGTCGACGATGGGCACGTTGAACTCGACGAAGGTGCGAAGGTAACCGATGCCCAACACGACGCCGGGGATGGCCACCGCCCCCATGGCGATGAAGTCGAGCCACTTGCGCCCGATAATCTTGGTGCGCCACACGATATAGGCGATGGCGGTGCCCAGCACCACGTCGATGAGGGCCGCCAATCCGGCATAGAGAAGGGTGTTGTAGATGTAACCGTCGGCCGTCCGCCACATATTTCCGTAATGCGCCCAGGTGAAACCGTCGGGCAGGACGCTGAACGACCACACGGTGCCGAAGGACAACAGCGCCAGGCCTATATGGGGCGACAGCACCATCAACAGGATCAGGATCACCACGGCGTAACAGCCGATTTTTTCCCATGGCCGCAAGTCGCGCTTCATCAACCCGCCGCCACCCTTCTGGACGGTGGCGTAGTCCTTGCCCTTGAGCGCCAGGAACGACACCCACAGCGCGAACAACGAAAACGCCACCAGGATCACCGAAATCACATAACCCATGGGATCGGAGATGCCGATGGACGAAATCCGCAGATAGGCCTGGGGCGCCAGCATGTTGTTGATGTTCAGCAACAGCGGCGTGCCGATATCGTCGAACACCTTCAGGAACACCAGGGACGCGCCGGCGATATAGCCCGGCATGGCCAGGGGAAAGACGATGCGCCTGAACAGGCGGGTGCCGCTGGCGCCGAGGTTCTGGGCGGATTCCTCCATCGCCCGGTCGATGTTCAAAAGGGCGGCGGAAAGGTTGATCAGGATGAACGGGAAATAGTGGATGGATTCGACCAAGATGACGCCGTTGAGCCCTTCCATGAAGGGGATGGTGAAGCCGAACCAGTCATTGATGATGAGGTTGACCGAGCCGTTCTCGCCGAATAGCAGGAGCATCGCCACGGCACCGACGAAGGGCGGCATGATCAGGGGGATGATGCCGAGAGTCTGGATCAGGACGGCGCCGCCGAAGTTGAACCGGGTGGTGAAATAGGCCAGCGGAAGGGCGATGGCCGATGACAGCGCCACCGACATGAGGGCGACGTAAAGGGAATTAATGAAGGATTCCCGGAACAGCGAGGTATTGAAGAAATCGACGAAATTGACCAGGGTCAGGGCGCCGGTATTGGGGTCCTGGAAGGCGACGAAAATGACCTTGCCCACCGGCACGATGAGGAACACGAACAGGAACAGGCCGATGAAGATGGCGAGCGCCCCGGGTCCCCATTGGATTTTCGAAAACCGATCCAAAGCCGTCCTCCGCCTGGATGATCTCTAGGTGAATGAGATATGAACGGGAGCGGGGCCCGGCGCGATGGGCAACCGCGCCGGGCCCCGCCCCTTAGCGGAGATGCCTGCTACATGGAGGCGGCTTTATTCGCCAGGGCCTTGGCCTTGGCGTAATTGGAATTGACCTCGGTATCCCAGGCTTGTTCGAACTGGGCCTGGCGGCCGGTCACCTTGGTGGTCTTCTTCTTGCGCTTCTTCTTGAAGATGCCGTTGAAGGCCTTTTCGCCGGCCTTGGCGGCGGTGATGGGCACCTTGTTGACCAGCGCCCGGGCCTGGGCGATGAGTTTCTTGCCGGCCGGGGTCTTGGCCTTGGCCTCGGCGGTCTGGATCGCCTTGGTGGCGGCCCGCAACTCCTTCTGGCGGTAAGTGATCATGACGTCGAACAGCGAGTTGACCACGTTGTAGCGATTTTTCGACAGCTTCAGGTCGAACTTGACCGCGGCGCCGATGGACTTGTCCTTGAACGGGTTGGGGAAGCCCTTGGGCGCCTTGGCATAGGTCTTGGGATTGACCGGCAGGCGGCGGATCTTGGGATCAAGAAGCACCTCCTGGCCCTTGGGCGACAGCAGGAATTCGATGAACTTGGCGGCTGCCTTCCGGTTGGGCGCGTTCTTGACGATGGCGATGTTGGCGGGCACCAGGGTCGTCATCTTGGGGTAGATGAAATCCACCGGGAAGCCCGACGCCTTGGACGACAGGCCGAAGAAGTCGATGACCACGCCGATGCCGAACTGGCCGGAATTGACGCCGTCGGGCACGCCGAAGCTGCGCGCCGTCACGGTCTTGAAGTTACCGGCGATGTTCTTCCACCTGGCCCAGCCCTTTCCCCAGCCTTCACCCTGGAGAATGGTTTCCACCGTCAGGTGGGTGGTGCCCGAACGCGACGGCGCGCTCATGCCCACGTGGCCGTGGTCGATGGGCTTTTCCAAATCCGCCCAGCTGGTGGGGGCCGGCAACTTCTTGGCCTTGAGGTAACGGGTGTTCCACATGATGCCGTAACCGGATGCCGCGAAGCCCTTGTAATAGCCCTCGGGGTCGTGGATGGGAAAAGCACCGACCAATTTCGGTATGCCCTTGACCTTGACGGTGTATTTCTGAAGCAGCCCATCGCCCTTCAACACCTCGAAGGCGTCGGGGGCCGAGGCCCAGAACATGTCCGAGGTGTTGTTGGCGGCCGTCGCCTGAAGATACTTTATGCCGGCGGTGGTCTTCTTCTTCAGCATCTCGACCTTGATGCCGGTCGCCTTGGTGAAGCCCTTGCCAACCGTGATGGTGGTGTCGGGTGGATAGGACGTGACGATGACCAGCTTTTCCGCCGCCAGCGCCTGGATCGGGGCCGTCAAGGCGGCTACGGCCAGCGCCATAGCGATGATCAGGCCCTTGTCTTTTCTTGTGTTCGCCATTTTACCTGCTCCTGCGTTGGTTCTGCCTGTTTCTTTTTCTATT
>JAPUGG010000019.1 GCA_027292975.1 Alphaproteobacteria bacterium
CGAACATCGAGATCACGTCGATCATGGAGCCGCGAACGGCGTAGGTGCCGAAGGTCGCGAAGATGAGGACCACGGGAAACAGGATCTGGGTCGGCACCTCGACCACCCAGCGCGCCATGCGCACCACGCCGTAGCCGATGACGAGCAGCATCACGAGACAGACGAAAAGCAGCAGAAAGACGCTGTAAACGAACTGCGGATTGTTGGTGAACAGCATCGGCCCGGGCGACAGCCCGTGGACGATCAACGCCCCCATGAGCACCGCCGTCGTCGTATCGCCGGGAATGCCGAGGCTCATCATCGGCACCAGCGCCGGGCCGCAGACCGCGTTGTTCCCCGATTCGGCGCCGGCGACACCCTCCAGCGCCCCCTTGCCGAATTGCTCGGGGTGCTTGGAGAAACGCTGGGCTATGAAATAGCCGAGAAACGCCGCCGGAGAACCGCCGAGCCCAGGCAGCGCGCCAATCAGCGATCCCGCCGCCGAGGAACGCATGTAAGTGGGAAAGTAGCGGAAATATTGGCGCCATGTCAGACTTGGCCCCATCTTCCCCACCGTCACCTTGACCTTGGCCCGATAGGCTTCGACGCCCCGGACGATGATTTCGGGAATGGTGAAGAGGCCGACCAGCACGGTCAGTATATGCATGCCGCCCTGGAGCTCGGGCAGGCCGAAGGTGAACCGGCTGGAGCCGTGGATCGGGTCCTGGCCAACCGTCGCCAGCAGGAAGCCGAGGGCGGCGGCGATGAACCCCTTGATCAGGGAATCACCCGAGACGCCGGCGATGATGGTGATCGAGAAGACGATCAGGGCGAATATCTCGGGCGCCCCGAAACGGAGGGCGAAAGTGGCGACGATGGGAAAGATCGTCATCGCCACCACGGTCGAGACCACCCCCGCCGTGACCGAAGCGTAAAGCGCCATTTCCAGCGCCTGGCGGGCCTTTCCCTGACGCGCCATCGGGTAGCCGTCAAGCAGGGTGGCGGCGGCATTGGGCGTGCCGGGGGTGGCGATCATGATGGCGGTCACCGAGCCACCGTAAATGGCGGTGACGTAAATACCGAGAAGCAGCGCGATCGCCGTCTGGGGCTCGAAGAAAAAGGTGAACGGCAGGGCGATGACCACGGCCATGATGCCGGTGAGCCCTGGGGTGACGCCGACGAACATGCCCCAGATGACACCGACCAAGCAGGCCAGCATGACCTGCCAGCGGCTAATGAGCACGAAGCTCTGGAGAACGACGTCAATGTCCATGCCGGGCCCGTGCCGTCATACCGTGAAACCCCCCTCAACCGTGAAAACCCCTTCAAAGGAGGCCGCCGTCTCGATAACGCTTTGCGGGACCCCGATGATATCCGCGAAATCAAGGAATGGGATCATCGGCGTCGGCATCACGATGAGGGCGATTTTGACGAAGAACAGCCACAGCAATACCGGCAGCAAAATGGCTACGGCTAGGATGACACCCCACCGGCGTTCACCGAAATAGTATTGGGCGGCGACGAGACACAGCGCCGACGCCACCGGAAACCCGACGACGTAGATGGCGCCGAGATAAGCCGCGCAAATCCCGATCGTGCCGGCGGCGAGTGCCCAGTCCGAGAGAGGCGCCAGACCTTGGCGGTCCGACACCCTGTACTTGTTGAAACTGCGCAACAGATAAACGGCGCTGAAGATGCCAAGCAGCACGAACAGAGCTTGGGGCATCAGCGCCGGGGAGTTGATGGTCCCCTTGAACTGGGCGGGAACGTAAACCCAGGCCGGAACGACGATGAAATAACCGGCAAGGGCGGTGATCAGGCATATGGCGCCGGCGATGACGTCGCCGCGAAGGGTGATGGTCTCGAGCCCCACGGGCGGCGATTCGGACCGGTGCGCCGGTGAGGAGGCGACGTTAACGCCGCCATCCTCGGCGCCTTCCGGCTCCTGGCCTCCGCTGTCGAATGGCGGCTCCAACTCGATCCTCCCCAGCACCGGTCCTTGGGACCGGATTTTATTGTTGGACGCGACGGAACCCGCTGATCAAGGATAAGACCGGCTGGCTCCACCCCCTGCGCCGCCCGGTGCCCGAAACCCGGCGCCCGCCCGATGCGTCCCCTGGCTGCGATCATGCCACAGGCCTAGATATTGAACTAATTTAAAATTCCAGGGAACGTATTGGCGATTTCGATGTTGGCCCCCGTGATCGTTACCCTTCGGCCCGCCGGCGCGGCCTGGATCCGTGGCGAAGGCCCACCCCCAGGCCCGCCAGGGTGCATTGTTCCCTGCCGGCCGATGATGCAGCTACCGCATTCAAGATCGCGCCAAGAGAGCAACGCCCAATCCAATTGTTCCTGTTATGTTCCCACCTAAAGGGACCTCCCGGAGGCAAAAAATGGGGCTTGGAATGCCCGCCGGCGCCGATCTGTGGTAACATCTAATTGTGGTAAAAATAATGGGCGTTTAAGGGTCCTTCGAGTCCATGCGGATTGCCTGCCAACCTCATCATGCCGGGCGCCGAGCCGGGCATAACGCCGGGGATGCATTGCCCCGGCGGCTTCGTTGCGGGATCCTTCGCGCAGGCCTCGCACTCGGGCTCGCCCTCACCCTGGCGGCGCCGGTATGGAGCCAAACGGATGACGGTTATGCCGCCTACAAGCGCGGCGATTACACCGCCGCCCACCGGATCTGGACACCGCTCGCCGAGCGCGGGGATGCCTTGGCCCAATACAATCTGGGTCTTTTGTATCATCACGGCCTCGGAGTCGAGCGCGGTCTCTCCCAGGCGGCGAAGTGGTATGTGCGCGCCGCCGAGAACGGCGATGCCGATGCCCAGAACGCGGTCGGCGATCTGTACGTTGCCGGTCTCTGGGGGAAGAAGGACTACGCCAAGGCCGCCACCTGGTACGAGCTTGCCGCCGAGCAAGGCCACGTGGAGGCGCAGCGCAAGTTGGGCGATCTATTGGCCAGGGGCACGGGGGTCAAGCGAAATACCGATATGGCCATGGCTTGGCTGCGCACCGCCGCCGATAAGGGCGATGCCAAGGCCAGGCACAGGCTGCGCGAGCTCGAGGCCAAGCGCAAAAGAGCGGCCGGCGGCGGAAGCGAAGCCGAGACCGGCACACAGCAAGAGACCCTATCGACGCGAATCGCGGCGGTGCCGCGAATCAACCCGGGCGACAAATGCCCGATCTTCGCCAAGGCCCCCTACGACGTGAGCGTGAAGATCGAAGTCCCGGGCGCACCGATAAATCACGGTCTTTCCATCCGCCAGCTCGGCCGGTTGGCGCCCCACGGGCCGGGTTCTCACATCCTCGGCTTGACCAGCTATCCTCTCGAGATCAAGACCGCCGCCAGATATTCCTATGTGCCGGTGGGCAAGACCTATTGCTTCTTCGTCACCGGGATCGACGTGACCCTGCGTTACCCGACCATGGACATCTATGTCGCCAGCGAGTACCGGCCCGGATCCTGTCCCTATCATGAGATCCTGCTTCACGAGGAAGACCACGTCCGCGTCGCGCGGGCGAGCCTCGAGCTTTACGCCCCCAAGGTCCGCAAGGCACTGACGTCCTATCTCATACCGACGGGCCTCGAACCCGTCGTCGTCTCCTCGCCGACGCAAGCGAAGCAGCGGATGAAGAGGTTGTCAAAGACACTTCTGAATCCCGTCTATCAGGAAATGATGGACGCGCTTCGCAGTGATCAGGCGGCGCTCGACACCCCCGGCGAGTACCGGCGCATACGCCGGCGTTGCAAGCGCTGGTAGGCCGAACGCGGGGCGTCAGTTTTACCCGGGGTTGTTGACGATGATGGGTTCGTTGTCCTCGCCTCCCCGGATGGCGAGGTTCCTCAAGGCGAAATCCACCGAGGCGTGATCCAGATTGGGCTCGCAACCGGTGTAACGGCTCTTGTCGAGGATCCGTTCGACGATGAACCTGGGATGGTGGCTCGCCAGCTTTTCGCCTTGTTTCTTGTAGAAGGAATCGAGAATGTAATCGAGCAGGTCCTCGGGAAGCTCGATCTTCTTTTCATCGCAAACCTTCACGAAAATCTGGGTGAAGTCTTCGACGCTGGGCCTTTCCATCGGGATCTTGTAGGGAATGCGCCTGAGAAAGGCTTCGTCCATCAAGTCGGCCGGCGAAAGATTGGTCGAAAATATCACCAGCTCGTCGAACGGGATCAGAAACTTTTTCGCGGTGTGCAGGGCCAGATAGTCGACGCGCTTTTCCAGGGGAATGATCCACCGGTTCAAGAGATCCTTCGGCGCCACCGCCTGGCGGCCGAAGTCGTCGATGATGAAGCCGCAGTTCATCGCCTTGAC
>JAPUGG010000190.1 GCA_027292975.1 Alphaproteobacteria bacterium
TGGCCGCGGCGAAGGCGTCCATCGAAAGTCGGAGGGCGACGAGAATGAGGGTCTGGAGTCTCATCGGTTCTAGCGATCATCCGCCGCCCCGTCGACGTCCCATGGGCGGGAAGATCGAATTCGGGAACCGGTTTCCCGAAGAACGGCATCACCTGGCGGCGGTGCAGCGGCTTGCGGATCACCACTTCACCCGACGCATCAACGCCGTGGACCGGAAAAACGTTCTTCGAAAGATCAAGACCGATCGTGGTAACTTTGTTCATGGGCGGCTCCTAATTCCTTTTGGTTGCTGGAAATCACAACCATGGCACAATCGATGCCGGGCGCGGGCCTGGGTCAATACCGTTGATGAAGTCGGCGATTAAGGTCCTTGCCAAAACGAATCAACCGTGTGTCAGAAGCAGATATTGGGTTGATCGCCCTTCCCCCAAAGCCCTATTGGACTAACATAGCCGATGAAGTACTTAATGGCGGCAGGCTAGGTCACATTTTGATGGCTGACGACAGGGATTATCAAAGGCGTCTTAGTGATGCCAAGCGATCGCTTGATCAGAGGCGGGATCAAGAGGCATTCAGACAGTATTCTGATCTGGCGAAGTTAGGCAATGCTGAAGCGCAGTTTTATCTCGGTTTCATTTACATAAACGGTCTAGGGATTGAGAAAGACATTTCAGAAGATGTGAAATGGTATTTATTGGGGGCTAACCAAGGGAATATTGACTGTCAAAGTCAACTGGGTTGGAATTACGCTTACGGAGACAATATTCAAAATGATCTCGAAAAGGCCAGGCATTGGCATGGCATGGCTGCGGAGAGCGGTGATCCGAAACACCAATTCCGATTGGCAGAATTTCTTGCCCTTCACGATGATGTTGAAACATCTCTTTCCTGGTACGAAAAATCGGCGAGCCAAGGTTATGCGCTTGCCTATCTTCGATTAGCGCACTTCCATAATCGTGGCATAGGTGTGAAAAAAAACAAACGATTAGCGTTCGACTACTACCGGCAAGCAACAGAAAAAGGAAATATTCGGGCACAGGTCCACTATGCCATATTTCTAATTTGTGGCTATGAAGGTATCAGTGGAATTCCGAGAGGCGTGCGCCTTTATGTGGATGGATTTGCCACTGCAATAAAGATATTCAGAGTTGATTCGGAAGACGAAAGAATCCACTAGCGTTCATGTTCTCCTTCCATTGTCGGAATTTAGGATGGCCATTGACGCCGATGCCGGGCGCGGGCCTGGGTCAATACCGCACGGCGGCCAGGTAAAGCCCGCAGGGCGGCGCCGTCGGCCCGGCCGCTGCCCGGTCGTGGGCCCCGAGGGCGCGGGCGACATCGCCCTTACTCCATTTGCCCTCGCCCACCTGGCGCAGGGTGCCGACCATGATCCGCACCTGATTATGCAGGAAGGAGCGCGCGCGAACGTCGAAGGTGATGAGATCTGCGTCCCTGGCCACGGTGATCTCATCCAAGGTCTTGACCGGGCTGTCGGCCTGGCACTGGGCCGCGCGGAAGGACGTGAAATCGTGCCGGCCCACCAGGGCCTCTGCCGCTTCGCCCATGGCAACCGCGTCCAACGGCACCGCCACCTGCCAGGCGCGCCCCGCCTCAAAGGTGAGCGGCACGCGGCGATTGACGATGCGGTAGCGGTAGGCGCGCTCGATGGCCGAAAACCGGGCGTGGAAATCGGGCGGCACGGCTTGGGCATCGAGCACCGCCACGGGCCGGGGCTTGAGATGAAAATTGATGGCATCGCGCACGGTGTCGGCGCTCGCCTCCCGGGCGAGGTCGAAATGGGCCACCTGGGCCAGCGCATGGACCCCGGAATCGGTGCGCCCGGCGCCCGTCACCTGGACCTCCTCGCCACAAAACCCGGTGATCGCCTGCTCTATGGCCTCCTGCACCGACGGGCCGTTGTCCTGGCGCTGCCAACCGACGAAGGGACCGCCGTCGTACTCTACCGTGATCCGCCAGCGGCTCACCCGCCCCCGCCCCCATCGGTGTCCCCGCCTTCGCCTTCGGGGAGCGGCAGGAGGGTGCCCGCCGAGAGGTTGAAGCCGCGCAGGAATTCCGCCGCCCCCTGGGCCCTTTTGCCTTCGCGCTGGAGGGTCAGGATGCGGAGCGAGCCGCCGCCGCAGGCGATGGTCAGCCGGTGGTCCAGCACCTCGCCCGGTTCCATGCCGGTGGCTTCCGCCATCACCCGGGCCTCGATCACCTTGATGCGGGTGCCCTCGATCTCGAACCAGGCGCCGGGCCAGGGGGAAAAGGCCCGCATCTGGCGTTCCAGGGCGATGGCCGGCCGCCGCCAGTCCATGCGCCCCTCGGCCCGGGTGAGCTTGGCGGCGGTGAGGACGCCTTGGTCGGGCTGCGGGGCGGGCTTGATGACGCCCGTCGCCAGCCCGTTCAGGACATAGACCACCATGCGCCCGCCCAGCACGGCGAGGCGGTCGTGCAGTTCGGCGCAGGTGGTGGCGGGGCCGATGTCGATCTCCTCGGCGGCGAGGATGGGCCCGGTATCGAGACCTTGGTCCATCTGCATGATGGTGATGCCGGTCTTGGAATCGCCGGCCAGGATGGCGCGCTGGATGGGCGCGGCCCCGCGCCAGCGCGGCAACAACGAAGCATGGATGTTGATGCCCCCGAGCCTGGGCGCGTCGAGAATGGGTTTGGGCAGGATCAGCCCATAGGCCGCGACCACGGCGATGTCGGCGCCCAGCGCTGCGAATTCCGCCTGGGTCTCGGAATCCTTGAGGCCCCCCGGCGTATAAACGGGGATATGGTTGTCGAGCGCGCGCCGGTGGACCGGGGATTGACGCGGCTCTTGGCCGCGTCCGGCGGGCCGGGGCGGGGTGGTATAGACGGCGATGACCTCATGGGGGCTGTCCAGGATCCGGGCCAGCGCGCGGACCGCGAACTCAGGAGTGCCCATGAAGATGACGCGCAACGGCCTGTCCCTCTTCTTCCAGCGGCGGCGGCGGCGCGCGGCGCCGGCTCAGGGCCGCGCCATGGCGGGCTGCGGGCCCAGCTTCTTGGCCTTCTTCAACTTGCGCAGGATGATGTTGCGCCTGAGCAGGCTCAGATGATCGACGAACAGTATGCCATCGAGATGGTCCATCTCGTGCTGGAGGCATTTGGCGAGCGCGCCGGCGGCCATGATCTCGACGGTCGCGTTGTGGTAATCGAGGAACCTTACCCGCACCTTGGCCGGGCGCTTAACGTCGCCATAGTGATCGGGCAGCGAAAGGCAGCCCTCTTCGTCCACACTGGTCTCTTGCGACGCCCAGAGGACCTCCGGGTTGGCGACCCGGAGCGGGTTTGGCGCCTCCTCCCGGTGCGCGATGTCCAACACCAACACCCGCCGGGAATCCCCCACTTGGGGCGCGGCCAGGCCGATGCCGGGCGCCGCGTACATGGTCTCCAGCAGGTCGTCCATAAGCGCGCGCACCCCATGGTCGACGGCGGCGACGGGCTCCGCGGTGATCTTGAGGCGCGGATCGGGCGCGGTGATGACGGAAAGCTTTGCCACTGTCTGTCTCCAACCCAAGTAGCGGCCCCTTTGGTAGGCCGCACCGGGGGCGCCGTCAAGTCGAGCCTGGGGCGAGGTCATGGTGGGCGCGGCCGGGCTGTGTTAGGGTCGGGCGATGGAACTGGGCCTCATCGTCGTACTTGTCGCCGTCGGGCTTTTGGCCGCGCTGGTGCTCGCCCTGGTGCTCCGGGGCGAACGCGCGGCGGGCCGCCTCGATGAAATCATCGCCGCCACCCGTACGGCGGAAAGCGCCATGCGGGAGCTTCTGGAGGCGCGCCTCAAGGAGGTGAGCAAGAACGTCTCCGACGGTCTCCTCAAATCCGCCGACCGCACCAACGAATCCATGACCCAGATCCGGAATCGGCTCGCCGTCATCGATCGGGCCCAGAAGCACATCTCGGAATTGTCGACCCAGATGGTGGGGCTCCAGGATATCCTCGCCAATAAGCAGGCGCGCGGGGCGTTCGGCGAGATTCAGCTGAACGATCTGGTCTCAAAGGTGCTGCCGCCAAGCGCCTATAAATTCCAGGCGACGCTCTCCAACGGCCGGCGGGCGGATTGCTTGCTCGAGCTGCCCAACCCGCCGGGGTCCATCGTCATCGACGCCAAATTCCCGCTGGAAAGTTACAACGCGCTGCAAGGCGCCAAGGACGAGGCCCATAAGAAGGCCGCGGGGCGCGCCTTCGCCGCCGATGTCATCGGCCACATCAATGATATCGCCGAGCGCTACATCGTCCCCGGCGAGACCGCGGAACAGGCGCTGATGTTCCTGCCTTCCGAGGCCGTCTTCGCCGAATTGCACGCCAATTTCCGTAATGCCATCGAGCAGAGCTACGCAAAGCGTGTCTGGATCGTCTCTCCGTCCACCTGCATGGCGATGCTCCACACCGTGCGCGCGGTCCTCAAGGACGTCCGCATGCGCGAACAAGCCCACGTCATCCAGAAGGAGGTGGCGACCCTCGGCCAGGACGTCGGCCGGCTGGACAGCCGTGTCGAGAACCTGCGCAAGCATTTCAACCTCGCCGAAAAGGATATCGGCGAAATCCAGACCTCGGCCCGCAAGATCACCTCGCGGGTGGACAAGATCGAGCAAATCGAAGTGGAAGGCGACGAATCCGCCGATGCGCTCGGCCCCCCCGAAGCCCCCGCCAAGCCGCGCCTGGTGCACGGCGGCGAGGACGGTTAAGGGCCGCCCGTGGCGCGCCCGATGCCGGAAGCCGCCGGCAAGGCGCTGGAAAAATACGGCGCCGGGCTGAAATCAGCCCGCCAATCCCATGAGCACCAGGCGAGAGGAGAAGATCAGGACATGGCAACCGTCATCGACAGGCACGAAAAGCTTTCCAAGACCCTCTTCCGCATGGCCAACGAACAGATCGTGTCCCCGGAATACACCCGGTTCTACGATGTTCCGCTCACCACCGGGGGCGCCGCCATCTACATCCTCCAGCGCGCCCATTTCGTCCTCAACCGGCGCGACTGCTGGGGCCACGTGCAGGGGAGCGTGCCGTTCGACGTGAAGGCGCTGGTCTGGGAGCACGAACAGGACGAGCTGGTGGGCGATAGCGGACGCGGGCTCGCCAACCATTATGCGCTGGGCGTCCAGGAGGGTGAGTCCGTGGGGCTGAAACCCGGCGACTTCGAGAAAACACCGCCGCTCGGCGGGGTGGCGACCTGCTGCTACGCATGGCTCCATATCGCCACCAACCGCCCCTGGCTGGAGGCGCTGGCGTCTTCCTGCATGCTGGAGATCGCCAACTCGGACGCCATCGTCGAGGGCGGCGGCAACGCCGCCCGCATCGCCGTCAAGATGCGGGACGAACTGGGCATCCCGTTCAAGGAACAGCACTCCAATGCCGAACACATGGAGGCGGAGATCGAGCACGCCCACCTTCTGTTCAAGGTGGCGGAAAATCACGTCCACACCCAAGGAGACGAGGAGGCGGTGCTGCGCGGCGCCCGCGACAGCCTCGCCATCGACCGGGTCTACAAGAGCGTCCTCGCCGAGGCCATGGCGGCGGCTGATTAGGCCTAGGCCACCCTGGCCGTGGCGGCGGCGGGTTAGGCCACCCTGGCCGTGGCCTCCTCCGGGGTCGCCGCCTCCAGCAGCGCGTGAATCTCTGCCCGCACATCGTCATCGAGCGGCGTGCCCTCGGCCCAGCGCGGGTAGCATTTCACGTCATAGCCCCGGATGCGCAGCCCCTCGCCGGTAACGAAGCGGCCGTGGGTGCGCTCCAGTCGCCCCAGCCCCGCCGAGGCTTTCTTGACCCGGCCCTGCAGCTCGAAGGCGCGGGTGTAGTCCTTTGCCTGGACCGCGTCCCAGAGGGCCACCGCCAGCTCGGGGAACAGGATGGACGGCGGGTGGATGCAGCCCTTGACGCCGAACGGCGCCGTGGGCAGCACTTCCAGCGTGTTGGCGGTGTAGACGGCGACCCGGTCCGGCACCATCTCCAGATAGGAAAAGATCACCCCCTGGCTGACGAAGGAGAGCTTGATGCCGGCCAGGTTGGGGATCTCACCGGCGAGGCGCTTGAGCCACGGCGCCGTGATGTTGATGCCGGTATAGCGTTCGTTGTTGTAGACCACGAAGGGGAGCGGCGTGGCCGCCGCCGCCCCGATCAGGTGCGCGTCCACCTCGGCCTCGGGGTGGTCGCTGTAATAATAGGGGGGCACCGCGGCGAGCCCATCGGCGCCCGCCTGGTGGGCGTGCTGGGCCAGCTCCACGGTGGTCTTGAGATACGGCGTGCCGATATGGATGATCAGCGGCACCCGCCCAGCCACGTGCTTGATGAGGATTTCGGCGGTGCGCCGGCGCTCGTCCAGCTCCATCACCGGCCCCTGCCCGGCCGAGCCCATGA
This sequence comes from Alphaproteobacteria bacterium, assembly GCA_027292975.1. GTDB lineage: Bacteria > Pseudomonadota > Alphaproteobacteria > SMXQ01 > SMXQ01 > SMXQ01. Next base: position 6,385 of record JAPUGG010000190.1, read on the forward strand.
CGAACAGATTGTGCACGCCGGCATCGATCAGCCCGTCGGCGAGGGTGAGCAGGGCGTCCTCGTCCACCTCTCCGGTCTCGGTAAATGGGGTCAGAATGGGCATGATGATTCCGGTGAACACGGCGGCCTCCATGTTTGGTTGGGTTCAATAAACATAGACTCATCCCGCGCCACGGGACAAGAGCCGGCCTTGCCCCACCGCCATTGGGCCTCGGCCATGGGCTGCCTAAACCGTGCTGGCCACTCCGGCGGCTTCCGCATTAAGACCGGCCAGAAGATAGTTTAGGAAAGTATCCGCCATGGCCGCCGCCGATTCGGTCGCCGCCATCTTTCCCGATGCTTCCAGTGAACAGATGCCGTGGAGGCTCGACCATATCACCCGGGCGCAATGGAGCCTTTGGGCTTCGGTTCTGTGGGCAAGGAGCGGGGCCAAGGCACGTTCTACCAGGCCAAGGAGCATGAGAATTTTTTCGCCGTGCCAATCGGGAAGCCCTTGCCCTTCCGACGGGTGAAATTCAAACAGCGAAGCCCAGAGCCTGGGATTTTGAGACGTGAACCGAAGGTATCTTTCAGTAAGGCTCCGAATCGCGGCCACCGGTTCATTCCCCAGCGGGGTTTGCGTCAAGGCAGTGTAGAGCGCGTCAAGCGTTTGTCCGTTGAGTCGCATGATCAGGTCGTCGAGGTTTTCGAAATGATTGTAGATGGTGCCGATGGTGTAGCCGATATCGCGCGCGACCCGGCGCGCGGTGAGCCCGCGCAGGCCCTCAAGCTCTACGATTTTGCGCGCCGCATCCAAGGCCAGCGCGGCAAGCTCCTCGCGGCTGTGATCCGATCTCCTGCCCATGGGATATGCACTCCTCAACAAAAAATGATCAACGATCAAAAAATATATTGATCAATGATCAGATTCAAGCTAAAACGTATTCGACTGAAAATAATCACTGCTCA
>JAPUGG010000191.1 GCA_027292975.1 Alphaproteobacteria bacterium
CGAACGCCACATCCTGGTCGAACGGCGCCTGAAAGACACCCCGGCGACGCTCCAGGACCTCAGCCGGCACTATGGCATCTCGCGCGAGAGGGTGCGCCAGATCGAGGTGCGGGCTTTCCAGAAGCTCCAGAAATCCGTGAAGAACGCGCTCATAGAGCAGCGCATCGCAAGCTGACCTCCGGCGCGTGGAACGCCACTAGGCGATTTCCGTCGCCGCCGGGTGCGCGGTTTCGGCCTTGTCCTTGCCCCACTCCTTGAGGATGCGCTGCTGTCGGGCGCGTAAGGCGGCGATGCGGCGCCCATCCACCACATTCAGCAAGACCCCGACCACCGGAGGGACGGCCATGAACACCATCCAGCCGGCGGCGGCGGCGCTGTACATCACCATCAACGCGAAGATGTCGGTCAGGATACCCAGGGCGGCGTCGATGGAGTGAATGCCGGTCCACAGGCTCAAGAGGTACGGAAAAACGCCGGCGAAGTTCATGGAGCCGACACAGATCGTGGAGGTCTTGTGCTTCGACGGGTCGATGATGTAGGCGACGATGGCGGGCAGCATTCCGAAGAAAAGCAGCACCACGGCCGGCAGCGAGACGATCGGCAGGAGCAGGAAAACGATGAACAGCCAGCCGGCCTTTGCGCGCCTTCCCGGTTGGGGCGTTGCCGCCGCTTGTCGGACTGCCTGTCTTGCCATGGTCGCGGCCCGGCCCTACCAGATCCCGGAAACGAAAACGACCGCTACCACGGCCAGGGAGATGACGACGGACATCACGGCCGCCGCCCCCTGACCGGTCCGCTCCACCGCCGCCGCCCGCGCCGCGCCCGTGTCCGCGAGGCGCTTGATTTCGGCTTCCGCCGCGATGAACGCGGCCCGCGCGGCGGCGTGCCCCTCGGCGTCGCGCGTCAGTGCCTCGGTGTCGTCGATGAGGTCGAAAATCTCGGGCAGGCTCCCCTGGCGGACCAGACGGGGGATGGCGCGCTCGACCTCGTCCCGGACCGTGCGGCTGTGGTAAAGGTTGATGGCCGGCCCGAGAAGACCCCCCACCCAACTGGAAAGACCGTAAAAGGCGCCCAGCCTCAGGCGCCATTGCAGGAACGCCAGCAGGCTCAACATGCCGATGAGGGACATTCCCTCTTCGGCGGCGGCGAGCGCCCGGAGGTGCGGCTCGGTGTCCTCGTCGAAGCGGGCCGCGATGAAGGCGGCGATATGGCGGTCCATGGGCCTGGCGTCGGTTTCGCCGCCCGTCGCCTTGCGGTCCAGGCAGGGCAGCAGGTCCTCGATGGCGACCACGTGGTCCCCGGTGACGAGCGGACTCTGACACGGCAGGCTGGGGTTGAGTTCGTAAAGGCAGCGTTCGATCCCGTAGCCGGGCTCGTTGATCTGCAGGAAACCCCGCAACTGGACGAAGGTCTTCGCAATGTCCCGTTTGTCCAAGCGGTCCCGTTTGTCCAAGCGCGCGTCCGGCTGGGCGGAGAGCCAAATCCCGGGTAATCCGCGCGCCACCACCTCGGCGGCGATCTGGATGTCGCCTCCGCGCGTGAACTCGACCGCCAGCGCCGTACCGTAGCCTTCGGGCAGAAAGGAGAACCCCTTGTAGCGGATGGGTGCCTGGGGATCGAGGAGCATGGCGACCTTGGCCACGACCACATCGTCGCTGCCCTGCCAATCGCCCTGGCGGGCCTTCGCCACGTGGACGATCTCGTCGATTTTATCGGCGCGGTTGACCTCTCTGAGGGCGCCGCGCAGCCACAGGCCGAGCCCTCCCTCTTTGATCGCCGTCGCCGCCTCGCTCACGTTCCGGGTCATCGCCCGCGCCAGGGTGCGCGCGGTGTGGTGTTCCTTGCCGGCAAACGGGAAACCGGTTTCCGAACTCGGCACCAATGTCACCCGGGTGGGCGTCACGCTGCTGCCATCGACCCACAGGTCCAGTTTCTCCCGGTTCCAGCGCTTGCCCGGATCGTCGTTGAGCATGGCCCGCAAGGGCTCGACCAGCGCCAAGGGGATGTGCGCCTTGCCGCAATAGGCCGTATGGCTGCCCCATTTGGTTCTGGCCGCGATCAAATCGTCCTCGCTGAGATCTTCCACCGGGTTGCGCCCCGGCAGGAGGCACACGAGCGTCGCCCCCAAGGCGAAAAGGTCATCGCCCACGGTTCCCTCGCCACGCCCCGCGGGCGATGTCAAGGCCCGTTCGATGGTCTCGAACGCGGCGGGCTGGTCGAAGCCGGGCGGAGCGCTCACGCACTCGCCGAGGACCACGTCCTTCCGTTCCTCGTCCATGAAAAACAGGTTGTCGGGCCGGATGGACCCGTGGGTCACTCTGTGCCGCGCCAATTCATTCACCGCCCTGGCCAGGGGGGCGAAGACCAGGCGTGACAGGTCGTGCTCGTTGATCCGTCCGTCCCCCGGCGTCGCCGACATGAGCAGCCTGCCGCCCTGTGGGCGTGCGTGGATCACCGCCGTGCATCGCTGACCCAGGGGTGGCCAGTACACGGTGTCCCACTCGATGAGCGGCATCATGCCCGGGAAAGTGGCGACCCTGAGGGCGGCCATCACCTTGGTGCGGGGCGGCAGGCCCGGCTCGCAGATGAGGGCGAACACCTTGCGATCGAGATTTTGCCGGTCCTCTACGGCGTACGCCCTGGCGGACGGGGAGTCCAGCTCCCCGAGGGGGGAGGAGGGGTCGATCAGGTAGCGTTCCCGGAGCAGAACCGGGCCGACGGACGCGTCTGCGTTGCCGGCGCGCTCCGCGTCGTTGGGCGACTCTGCCATCGCAGCCTTTCCCATGCGGCATGGCGAAGTCCGGCCGCCACGCGCGCCGGAATGCTAGGCGTCAACGGTTGCCAAACGGTTAATATTGCACCCCGGCGGACCGCCGGGATCCCTTGCATCGCGGGCTGTTCCGTCAATCGGCGAAGGGGTCGTGCACCAAGATCGTGTCCTCGCGCTCGGGGCTGGTCGACAGCATCGCCACCGGCGCCCCGATGATCTCCTCGATGCGGCGGATGTACTTGACCGCGGTGGCCGGAAGATCGGCCCAGGACCGGGCGCCGCGGGTGTTTTCGGACCAACCCTCCATGACCTCGTAGACGGGTTCCACCTTTGCCTGCTGGACGCTGCTGGCGGGCAGGTGGTCGAGGAACTCGCCGTCGATGCGGTAGCCGATGCAC
>JAPUGG010000192.1 GCA_027292975.1 Alphaproteobacteria bacterium
CATGGCTCAAGCAACCGCCTTGGTTTTGGCGACGCGTTCGGCCGGAAGATGGATGATGACGCGGGTTCCGACGCCGACCTCGGATTCGATTTCCAGGGTGCCGTCATGGAGTTTCACCAGGGCCTCTGTGATGGGAAGACCCAGGCCCGTGCCTTCAAATTTGCGGGCCAGCGTAGAGTCCACCTGGGAAAAGGGCTTGAGTACCTTGGCAATGTTTTCGGGTTCGATTCCGATCCCGGTATCGGCCACCACCATGCGGAAACGACCATCCTCGGTGATGCCGGTCTCCACCGACACGCATCCATCCTCAAGGGTGAATTTGATGGAGTTTGAAATCAGGTTGATCACGATCTGGCGGAATTTCTTCTCATCGGCGTCGAGCATTATGGGCCCGCCATGATCGAATTTGAGGGCCTGTAATCCGGCCGCTTCCGCCTGCTCGTCGAGCATTTTGATACACGCCTTGATGCTCTTGGCGCTGTCGAAAACACTGGCATCCAGCCCCAGTTCGCCGGCTTCGATCTTGGCGATGTCGAGGATGTCGTTGATGACGGCGAGAAGATGGGCGCCGGCGTCGTTGATGTCCTTGGCATAGGTCCGATAGCGGGGCGTTTCGGCGGCAGGGCCGAGAAGCTCGTTATGGATCACCTCGGAGAATCCAATGATGGCGTTGAGCGGCGTGCGCAACTCGTGGCTCATATTGGCGAGAAATTCGGTCTTGGCGCGGCTGGCCGCCACGGCGGTCATCATCGATGCGCGCGCGGCCTCGGCCGACCGCTCGGCCTCTTGCTTCGCGGCGATCAGGGCCTGTTCCGTCAGCTCGCGCGTCGCCAGATGCCCCATCTGGTCGCCATACCTCCGCAGCAGCGAGGTCTTTCTTTGCCGTTTTGCGTGAACATTCCACATAATATTCCGATGGCTTGCCCCGGGTTCAATCCTCCGCAGGGCCGAAAAAATTCGGTCCTCCGCAGGGTCCAAAAATATGGATGAATACTCAAGAATGTATTAACGACCGGAGCTTCGGGGCGACCCTCTACAACGGGCCCGGTGCCATGCGCGCCCTCCCATCCCCCGGCAGTCTCGGCATAATTGAATGATGGCGGGTTAATACGAGCGGTTTCTTGCAATAACCCGCTGCACGACTGCGCGGCGCGACCAGATCGAGGGTCGCCGGCAGCATCGGACAGAAAATGCTTCTAGCACCCCCTTGAAACGCCCGGCGCCGTGGGCTATTGGGCGGCGGCTCTATCGCAGGGGATTGAGGAGAAGGCTCAACAGCCTGCCGTCGCCGGGGGCGCGGAACGCCGGCAGGCCCAGGGTCATGGCATCGTGGCCCCGAGCCGGCGATTTCCGGTAGGTCCCGAACAGCCGATCCCAGAAAGCGAACGCGAAACCGTAATTGCTGTTGGTCTCCTCAGCTCTCGCCGAATGGTGCACCCGGTGCATGTCAGGGGTGACGACAATGATCCTCAAGATGCCATCAAGGCGCACCGGCAGGCGCACGTTTCCGTGGTTGAATATGGCCGATGAGTTGAGAATGACTTCAAAAATGATGACGGCCACGGCCGGTGCCCCCAAGGCGATCACGGCGAGGAATTTGACGCCCGCCGACAGGATGATCTCCACCGGATGGAACCTGAGCGCGGTCGTGAAATCGACGTCGCGGTCCATGTGATGCATACGGTGCAGGCGCCAAAGCAGGGGCACTTTGTGCATCACCACGTGTTGGCCGTAGATCAGCAAATCCAGCAAGATCACCGATAGGCCGATGGCGGCCCATTGGGGAACCACCGCCCAGTGAAAAAGGCCGATATCGGATTCCGCCGCCCATAGGGCCGCGCCGACGGCGGCGGCCGGAAACAAAAGGCGGACCGCCACCGTGTTGATGGCGACGATGCCGATATTGGCGGGCCAGCGCGCCGCGCGGGAAAGCGCGCGCAAGCGCCTGGGCGCCGCCCCTTCCCAACAGGCCATCACCATCATGGTCACCCCAAACGCGCCCAAACGCAGCATGGGCTCGTGGAGGGTCACGAAATCAGCCATCGGCGGTGCCTTGGAAACTTTTCACAAGCCATTGATATATTCAAGAAATCTGTCGCAAAGGCAAGCGCTCCCTGCCTTGAGAGGGGCCGATTTATTAGACGTTTTTTAATATCCGGCGAATAGAATTGGCTCTACATGCCACTATCTCGTGAAAGGTCTTCGCGAAACCTTAGATGGTTGTCGTCAGAGATGATTGATCCGTGGGTTTAGCAAGAATTGCCGCAGGAAAGATGCAGTGCTGCAGATGGATTTAGCGACGTCACTCAAGCGAATTTTCCCTACCGACTTTGGGAGTGCCTTTGCCTTGGAAAAGGTCGATGCCCCCCTTCGAGAGCGGCTTCTTGCCTGGTGGGAGGGCTGCTCGGTTGCGGACATCGCAAAAAATATCCCCGAAGACGGCAATTCCGAAAACGCGGATGGGGGTGAAGAAGAGTGCGAACGCCAGCCCTGTAACAGCTTCGCCGCCGCCGAGGAAGACTTCTCCGACGATATCGAAGACGGCCGCTTCTGGACCAAGAAACGGATAGCGGTCACCGAACAATTGTGGGGCGAGAGCCAAATTAACCCCGGCGGCGTGGAACGAACCTTGGAAATGATTGGCGCCTTCGGTCTCGGCACCGAGGTGAACGTGCTCAATATCGGACCGGGCCTGGGCGGCGCCGCCCGCCGCATCGCCGGGGAATATCAGGGCTGGGCGACCGGTTACGAGCAGGACCCCCACCTCGCCGCGGCCGCGGCCGCGCGTTCGGTGCAGGCGGGGCTCGCCGAGAAGGCGAAAATGCACCACGTGAAATTCGGCGACATAGAGATTCGCGCCAACTTCTTCGACTGTGCCTTCTCCAGGGATGCCTTCTACATAGTGGAGGATCGGGACGGTCTTCTCGCGGCCGTGCAGGAGGGCCTCAAGGCGCAATGTCCCTTGTTGTTCACCGATTACTTCGTCACCAAAGGGCGCGAAGACGATCCCGCCGTCCGCAAATGGATCGAGGCCGAACCCGCCACGGTCTATCCCTGGAACGTGGAAACGGCCCAGGAAACACTGCGCCAGACGAATTTTGAGTTACGCATCGTCGAGAATATTTCCGCCACGGTTCGCAGCGACATCTTCGCCGGCTGGGCCGGTTTCGTCCGAGGCTGCGAGGAGACCGGAATTCCGCGGCAATTG
>JAPUGG010000193.1 GCA_027292975.1 Alphaproteobacteria bacterium
TCGCTCGATCTTGCCCTGTGTTTGCGGATGATACGGTGCCCCCCTGACGTGTCCCATTTTCTTGTCACCCAGCCATTCCGCCAACTCGCCAGAGACGTAGCTGGAGCCGTTGTCCGATAGCAATCTCGGCTTGTGAACAACGTGGGCCTGGTCACAGCCTGACGCCTCCAGGGCAAGGGTCAGCGTGTCGGTAACATCGCTCGTCTTCATGGTCGTGCACAGCTTCCAGGAAATGATATAGCGCGAGTAATCATCAAGGATCGTCGACAGGAACATCCAGCCCCAGCCGATGACCTTCAGATAGGTGAAGTCGGTCTGCCACAGTTGATTAATAGCTGTCGTCTTTTCCCTGAACTCATCAGCGGCCTTGATGACGATGAATGCAGGGCTGGTAATCAGATCAAGGGATTTAAGCAGGCGATAGACGGAAGCCTCTGAGACAAAGTAGTTTTCTGTATCTGTGAAGCGCACCGCCAGTTCGCGGGGAGATAGTTCCGGCACATCCAGGGCCAGATCAACGATCCGCTGACGAACATCATCGGGTATACGGTTCCAGACCCGGGACGGATGGGGTGAGCTATCCTCCAGGGCTTCCGGACCACCAACCTGATAGCGGTCGTACCAGCGATAAAACGTGGTGCGGGGGATGCCCAGCCTGTCCAGCGTCTGTTTGATTGGCAGGTAAGATTGCTCAACAAGGCGGATGATCTCAAGCTTTTCAGAGGCAGGATATCTCATTCGCCGTCTCCCCCATCCCCGATCATGCTTTTTTTAAGAAGCCGGAGCTCCAGGGTCTGCTCGGCGACAACCTCTTTTAACTCGCGCGCTTCACGGCGAAGGGCTTTGACCTCGTCCGTGGAAGCCGCACGGGCTGTATCACCGGCAAGTCGGCGCTTGCCAGCCTCGAGAAACTCCTTCGACCATTTGTAATAGATACTCTGGGCGATGCCCTCACGACGGCAAAGCTCGGCGATGGTTTCTTCACCACGCAATCCATCCAGCACAATGCGGATCTTTTCTTCCGCCGAATATTGCTTGCGCGTCGCTCTGCGGATGTCCTTGATCGCCTTGGCGGCACCCGTCTGGCGTGTCTGCGATTTCTGTCTCATCTTCGCTCCCTTCGGTCACTACGATGAGCCAGACATCCTCCCTTATGCAATTACCTCAATCTGTCCCATAGGCGCTGACGTCAGACAGCCGGCGCGTACATCTCCGGGATTAACGATCAGCGATACGCCGATCAACATTGAAAAGATGGTTACGAGAGCCTTCATGGTTCCCTCCCAGTCAGCGATTGCCTTGATTTGAAATCCTACGCCCCCCCGACTAGGAATTTCAAGGAAACCCTTGACCTGCGGCCTTAAGAAAGACCCCCTCCTAATTCGCCGAAGCCGAAATTCTAGCGCGGGAGTGGCTGCCAAAACACAATAGGAAATGACGAAGCCTTTATGTCCCCTCTTGGCCATAAGCGGACATTCGGTTAACGGAATTTAGCGCGCTTGGGGCGGCGAAAAAAGGGGGACCGCCGCCACCCGGCCCGCCTTCACCGCCCCTAGATCGGCCCAGCCCGGGAGGCCGGTGAGCGCCGGCATTTCGACGAGCACCCTCCCCAGGGTAAAGCCGCAAGGTGCGACGAGGATCGCCTCGGGGTCGGCGGCGGCGATTTCCGCCCAGTCCACCCAGGGGGAATGATTGACGAAGGCATGGGCACCCTGTGTGGAATTTAGACAGCCTACTTTACGGTGACGCAGGTGCAGGTGGCGAGGTGGCTCACCCTTTGGGACACGCTGCCCACCAACAGGCTCTTGAGGGTGCCGAGACCTCGGCAGCCCATGACGATGAGGTCCACCCCCTCGGCCTCGGCCACATTGAGGATCTCCTCGGCGGCATCGCCGCTTTTGGTGCGCCCCCGTATGTTGGCGCCCTGGGGGATGCTGGCGCGGTGCTTGGCCTCTTCCATGATGGCCTCGGCCAGTTCGGCCTTAATCCTGCCGTTGGCCAGGATCATTCCCACATCGGGCAAGATGGCCTCGACGTTGGGCGAGATGGCGGCGAATTTGGGGATGCCGGGCACCGGGCTCATATCGATTCCCTTTTCCCGCGCCAGGCGCTTGGCATTCTCGGTCAGCGCGCCGCTCTCGATGACCGAAAGAACCGTCAGCTCGGCACCGTGTTTGGCCGCCATGTCGACGGCGAGATCGACCGCCTTGTTGGCGTGATCGGAACCGTCGGTAGCCACTAAAACGTTCTTGAACATCGCACCCTCCTAACCTTTGGTAAAATATGTTTTACGTGGGGGTTGCTGACCCCGGACGGCCCCAAACCGGCGCCGTCGATGGGAATCATAGGCACGAGGGTGCGGAGGAGCCTTGACCCACGTCAAATGTGGAAAAAAATTTGGAAGTGACCATCCTGGCCTCGATCAAGGGCGGGGAGGAGCCCCAATTGGACGCGGCATGGCGTCCGCTGGGCCGTATGGGCGACGCTTGACCAAGGTCAAAGCCGAACACGCCCCTTTCCGGCATGCATTCAAGCGGAATTAGTGTGTGCATGTAGGAGAGTCTTAGGGCCCACCCAGGGCGGGAGGAGATCGAAAATGTCCATTAGAACAATCCTCGTACCTTTGTCCGATGCGACTGCCGAAGCGGGCATCCTTGGCACCGCCTTCGCCGTCGCCGAGACGTTCAATGCCCATGTGGATGCGTTCCATCTGCGCGCCGATCCCACGAGATCGATCTCCGATATCGTCGGTGAAACCGTTACACCCGCCCTTGTGGGAGAAACTATTAAGGCGGCGGAAGATAGGGCGCAGCGTGTAGCGACCCGCGTCCGCAAGGTGTTCGACGAGTCCACCGCGAAGGCCCGAATCGAGATCGTCAATCTGCCATCGGCCCACGAAAAACCCACGGCCTCCTATGGGGAAGAAACGGGGCTCAAAGAATATTGGGTCGAAACCCGGGGCCGGGTGAGCGACCTGATCGTCGTCAGGCGTCCGCGCAACAGCACCGATTTCGGCGCCCGCACGATCGCCGAGTACGCCCTAATGGGGACCGGCCGGCCGGTGCTGTTGGCGCCCGCGACGGCGCCGAGCGAAATTGGATCAAGCGTGGCCATCGCCTGGAATGGCAGCGTCGAAGCGTCCAAGGCGGTGGCGTCGGCCATGCCGTTCCTGATGCGAGCGCGCACCGTGACCGCCATTTCGGTGGTGGAGAAAGGCAGTGAGGGCCACAATCTGGATGGACTTGTCCAATATCTTCGCTGGCATGGGATCCGGGCCAAGCCGGCCGTGGTCAGGAGCCGTCGCGGCGATACCGGCAAAGCGGTCCGCGGTGCGGCGTCCCGCGCCAAGGCCGATCTTTTGGTCATGGGTGCCTATACCCACAGCCGCATCCGCGAGATGATCTTTGGCGGGGTCACCGATCACGTTCTTCGGGCCTCCCGGATTCCGGTTCTGCTTGCCCACTAGGGCGTGGACCGTCACCGCTGTTGGAGATGATCACGTGACTTGGAAAACCATCCGCCTGGAACTTGCCCGGACCCCCGAATTTCCCGATGGCAGCCCCGATCATGGCTATGAGTTCGTCGTGCCGCTCGACGCCGAAGATCACATCGACGTGGAGGCCTGGGGGGCCGACAAGAAGGCCTGCACGGTCAGGCGGTTCTGGGGAGAAGAGGACTTCGAGGAAGGAACCCTCATCCACACTAGGCACCGCACCTGGGCCTTTTCCTACGCCCCCGGCGAGGAGGACGACGAGCCGTTCTTTCGCTTCGACTCCCACGCTTTCCGGGAGGGCGAGTATATTTCCCTTACCGGCCATGACGGTGAGATACACCCATTTAAGGTGATCAGTGTCCGTTGACGCCGTTCCGGCCCGGGGCGGCAACCGCTCAAGGCCGGCTGGCGGCGTTTGGCAAGGCGGTGCCGAGCATCTCAAGACGGCCTTTGACCTAGGTCAAGTCCCGGAACGTCGACGTTACTTATAATTCACTGTCTAAATGAAATTGATGGTTCTGATAAGAAAGGCTACCCCATGCTGGATTCATTCTATTTTTATGGTGTCGTGCCTGCCCTTGTCCTGTTGGCAATTATCAGTCCTGTG
>JAPUGG010000194.1 GCA_027292975.1 Alphaproteobacteria bacterium
GGGTGCAGATGAAATTTTCCGCCCGCATCGAACGCTATTTTTACCGCCGCTATCGCCGCATGCTGACCGCCGCCGACCCTGTGCGCCGCATCGATCGTCTTCTGTGGCGCGGGCGCACCTGGGAGGCCCGGCGCATGCTTAGGCGCGTCGATGCCAATGAGCGCATGGTCGCGGTGGCGCGGATCCGGCTGCGCCGCTATCGGGGCGGCGTCGACTGGGCGATTCGCCGCATGCCGCCTGATCGATTGAACGACCTGGGTTTCGTCTACGAACGCCTGAAATGGCGCCGCCGCGAGGGTCGGGATGCCGACGCCATCGCCCTTTTGGCCGGCCTGCCCAGGACCCTGCCGCATCCCGAGCTATGGTGGCGCGAACGCGGCACCCTGGCCCGCCGCGCGCTGCGCAAAGGGAACGTCACCGAGGCCTACCAGCTTGCCGGCGGCCATCGTCAGACCGCGGGCGCCGGTTTCGCCGACGCCGAATGGCTGGCCGGTTGGATCGCCCTGCGTTTTCTCAACGACGCCAAAACGGCGGCCCGGCATTTCCAACGCCTGTGGTCCAAGGTGCGCTACCCGGTCAGCCGCGCCAGGGCCGCCTATTGGGCGGGCCGTGCAGCCGATGCCGAGGGCCAAGCGGACCAAGCCCGGACTTGGTACGTAAAATCGAGCCGATTTTTCACCACCTTCTACGGGCAATTGGCCATGGGGCGGCTCGCCACGCCGAACGATTCCCCCTTACCAAAGGCGCCCCATGGGGATGAGGCAAGTGTCAACGCATACCTCGGGCGGGATGTGGTGCGGGCCGCCAAATTGGTCGCCGCGAGCCAGGACCGTAATCATTTCCGGGCCTTCATCAAGCATCTTTCCCGGACCGCCAAGAAGCCCGCCGAGTACGCCGCGGCGGCGGAAATCGCCCAACGCGCCGCGCGCCCGGATATCGCCCTCAAGGCGGCCAAGCGGGCGCTGCGCGAGAACGTCTACCTCATCGCCGCGGGCTGGCCGCGGGAACCGTTGCCGCAGAACCGGCGGGGCTTGGAAGGTGCCCTGTTGCTCGCCCTCCTGCGTCAGGAAAGCGCCTTCGACCACCAGGCCCTGAGCTGGGCCGGGGCCCGGGGCTTGATGCAGCTGATGCCAGCCACGGCGAGGCGGGTGGCGCGGCGACTCAATTTGCCGTTCTCCCGCAAAAGGCTGCTGGCCGATCAGCAATACAATCTCACCCTCGGCACCGCCTATCTTTCCGACGTGGTCTCGTCGTTCGGCGGGTCCTACGTGCTTGGGCTCGCCGCCTACAACGCGGGGCCGAGCCGCGCCCGGCGGTGGCTGCGCCGCCACGGCGATTTTCGCAGCGGCAGTATCGACGCCGTGGACTGGATCGAGATGATCCCCTTCGACGAAACCCGCAATTACGTCCAGCGGGTGATCGAAAACCTCCAGGTCTATCGGGCCATTTTCGGGCGCCGCCGCATCACCGACACGGCGCTCAAGAGCGCCGCCCTTTAGTGCATGATCCGGTCAAATGGTTCAGTTTGGCCGGATAGTGCTCTAGCATCCCTTGGGCGGCGCATGGCGTCCCCGCGCCCGATCGGGAGGAACGACCATGACGGTGGGCCTGGAAGAGATCAGGCAGGCGGCGGAGCGCATCGCCGGTAAGGCCGTGCGCACGCCGCTGCTGGAGGCACCGCTGCTCGACCAGCGGCTGGGATGCCGCGTGTTGGTCAAGGCCGAATCCCTGCAGCTCACCGGCTCGTTCAAGTTCCGCGGCGCCTACAACCGGATCGCCCAGCTCACGCGCCAAGAACTCGACCGCGGCGTGGTGGCGTACTCCACCGGCAATCACGCCCAAGGGGTCGCCGCGGCGGCCCGCACCGCCGGCACCTCTGCCGTCATCGTCGTGCCCAACGACATCCCCGCCATCAAGAAGCGCAATACCCAGTCCTGGGGGGCGGAACTGGCGTACTACCAGCGTGAGGTTGAAGACCGCGTCGCCATCGCTGCGGCCATCGCCGATGAACGCCACGCCGTCATCGTCCCACCTTTCGACGATGACCGTATCATCGCCGGCCAGGGGACCATCGGCTTGGAGCTGGTGGAGCAGGCCGGGGCGCTGGGTGTGACCCTCGACGCCGTGGTGATCCCCTGCGGCGGCGGCGGGCTGTCCGCCGGAATCGCCACGGCGGTGAAGGCGCTCAGCCCCGAAACCCGGATTTATTTGGTGGAACCGTCCAATTACGACGACACATTGCGCTCCATGGCCGCGGGCGACAGGATCGCCAACGATCTCGGCCCCGGACATGGAACCACCATTTGCGATGCCCTGACCACCGAGATGCCCGGCGAACTGACCTTTCCCATCAACCAACGCCTGGCGGACGGGGTGCTGGCGATCGACGACGATCTTGTCGCCGAGGGTCTTTACGCGGCGTTCGCGGACTTGAAACTGGTGCTCGAGCCGTCGGGCGCGATCGCCCTGGCCGCCCTTGTCACGGGCGCCTTGGGCCAGGAATTCGATGTCTCGGGAAAATCCATCGCCATCATCGGCTCCGGCGGCAATGTCGACCCCCTCACCTACCGGGACGCCTTGCAAAATGGCGCCGCGCGCATGAGCGCGCGCTAGCGCATTTTCCGATTCCCCCCGAAACCGGTGGAAAACGTCAGGCGGACGCCTCCACCACCTCCGGGGGCGTGGCCTCCACCTTCTCCGGGGGCGTGGCCTCCACCTTCTCCGGCTTGTGCCGGCAATGGCCTTCGAAGAAGGCCCCCGATTCGATCGTGATAACCGCGTGGACGATATCGCCGTCCACCTTGGCGGTGCGGCCGAGTTCCACCTGATCGGCGGTGATCTGCCCTTCGACGGCCCCGCGGATGCAAACCGATTCGGCGGTAATCTGCCCCCGTACCGAGGCGCCTTGGCTCACGGTCAGGGAACGCGCGTGGACGTTACCTTCGATGATGCCGTCGACCTGCACGTCCCCTTCGGAAACGAGATCGCCGACGATGCGTAGGTTGGCGCTGATAATCGACGGGACGCGGCTACCGCCACGTCCACTCTTAGTATCCTTCGAGAACATGTTCACCTGCCTCCATGAACTTCGCCGGGTCGAGCGGCTTTCCGTTGACCAGAATTTCATAATGGACGTGGGCCCCTGTGGAACGCCCGGAATTTCCCATCTGCCCGATCTTTCGCCGGAATCCGACCTTCTGCCCGCGTTTGACGAGGATACGGTGCAGATGGCCGTAACGGGTGCGAAGGCCGAGACCATGGTCGATCTCCACCACACGCCCGTAACTGCCATTCCACCCCACCCTGACAACGACGCCCGGCGCCGTGGCCCGCACCGGCGAATGATAAACGCCGGCGAGATCGATCCCGTAATGCATGGCCCAGCGACGGTTGATGGGGTCGCGGCGCTTACCGAAACGGCTGGCCACAAAATAGTGGTCGGCGGGCGCCGTGAAGGGCAGCCGGTTGATCAGGGCAACGAGGGTCTCCCAGCGGTTCAATTGGTGATCGATGACGCCGAGCACGGCGGGCACCGTCGCCGTCGCCCCGCTGTCCGGCGCCGCCGCGATGAAGGGACCGCCCTGGCCGCGCGGACCCGCGCCCGCCAACTTGGCAAGAAGGCCATCTACGTCGAGCCCCGAAATTGCGACCAGCTTCTTGGCGCGATCGAAATCGTCGATGCTCCGGGCGGCGAGAAAATCCATGACGCCGCGTTGCGATCCGTTGACCGCGCCAAGCCGCTGCTCCAATTTATCGATGCGTGACATCAGGCGCTTATGTTCGCGCCCCACCCGCGCCCGTCGCAGACCGGGCAGCGGCACCGTGCCCGTGGCCCCCCGTGCCGCGTTGGCGCCACCTTTGGGCCCGGCTTTCCGCCGAACAACGCCTTCGAGCGCGCCCAGTTGGGCCAGCAGCGCCCGGCGCGAGCTCGCCAAACGTTGCCGCGTCAAATC
This sequence comes from Alphaproteobacteria bacterium, assembly GCA_027292975.1. Taxonomy (GTDB): domain Bacteria; phylum Pseudomonadota; class Alphaproteobacteria; order SMXQ01; family SMXQ01; genus SMXQ01. Next base: position 3,954 of record JAPUGG010000194.1, read on the forward strand.
CTCTTGATGCAGGCCCTGGGCGCGCGCCTTCAGCGCGTCCCCCGAAGACATCGGACGATCGAGCAATGCCATGAGATAGGCATGCTTCGCTTCCAATGTCCGGGCGACCGAACGGAAGTGAGATTCCGAGTCCTCAAGCCTGATCTTGAGATCGCCGTAGGCCGCGCTGATGGCGCCGATCTCAAGGTCTTTGCCGGCGATCGCGTCATCGAACCCCACCTGGGCGGAAATCGAGAACCCGAACCATCCGACCAAGCCCAAGGCCACCACGGCGATTGCCGACTGCCCGCCCGTGGTCAAGGTCACCAAGCGGACCCGTCCGTCGGTCCGGAATATAACTTGGCGTTCAGGGAAGATGCGGGCGAGGCGGCCCGGCTTGCGGGATGGGAACCGATCCCCACCTGCCGCCGTCCCGTCCGATCGGGCCGCCCAATCGCTGCCGCTGGTCACCGTTCCCCCCAAGCGCCCGGTGGAAGGGCCAAACAGCGCCCAACCGCCCCGGCATAAACCTCATGGGGCATATGCAACGCGCCCCGACTTCGAACCATTCCCCAAGTAACCGTGGACGGGCGAATCTGCCGGTTCACCCGCCTTGATAAGGATTTAAGACGGTAACAATCCTGCCCGGTCCGCGCAAGCCCAAGCTCACCATATTCGCCGCGAATTTAGGCATTTTCGCGGACCCCCGCGGTCACCTCCCTTCACCGGCCCCAAGGAGGGCTGGCCCACACCGCCTCAGGGCGGGCGCCACACCCAGAGCGTGACCCGGGGTGAAGACATAACCCATCCCCCGGAGCCGACGAAATCGCCCTCCATGGGGCCCTGCAAACTTGCCTGGCAAGCCCAAAAACCCCTAGCCGGACCGCATTGAATCCGCTATTAAATATAGTGGGGATTCAGCCGACGATAGTGACCGCTCTCCGTTCCCACGGAACAGTTTGCGCCGAGCGGCGAGGTGAATTTGTGAGAGCGGGCGGAGGTGCCAGGCGTCACCCTGCTAGAGAGCGAGTTTGATGACGCAAATGCCGCCCGAAGGCGGTCAATCAAGGGAGAGTGAGCCCAATGGCCTTCGATGACGAAAAAGCGAGATCCCGTCTTTCCGACGAGGAATGCAATTTCTACCTGGAAGGGCTGCAGGAATCGGCGAGCTTCCGCGACGCCTACAAATCCAAAATGAAGAACGTCGTCAAGGCCAACGAGATGCCCATGGAGCGTTCGCCCGACGGTCTCATCAAGCACATCATCCATGAAAAGATGAACACCATGGAAATGTGCATCGACGCCTATATGCAGTTCCTCGAGCCCGGCAAGGGAACCGGAAAATCCCGGCACCTCACCGAGGAAATCGTGTACGTGGTGGAGGGCCGGGGCTATGACCTTCATTGGGACGTGGACTTCGACTGCAAGGACGAGTTCGAATGGGAATGGAAAACCGAGCCCAAGAAGTTCGAATGGAAGGAAGGCGATTTCATTTACGTGCCGCCCTACGTGATCCACCAGCGTTTCAACGCCGATCCAGACAACGAAGCGCGGGTCGTCGTCGTCAACAGCCGCATCATCAAGAAAATGGGCTTCGACTGGTTCGATCAGCTCGAAAACGCGGAAGGCTTCGAAGACGTCAAGGTGTAGCGATCCGGCGCGCGCGCGCGCATGACTTTGGTACGAGTGGGGGTAAAGACGCAGTGTGGTCAAGGGCCGAAGAGCCCGGTCGAGTGGGAGAAACGCTCCCGCGCCGCCAACCAAAATAGAGCGAACAGTGATGGGGGTTCTCGATGATTGACATAATGCTGAGCACCTTTGTTCAGCTGCTGACCTCGCCTTACGTCATGTACATGCTGATGTTGGGAACCTGCATCGGCATATTCTTCGGTGCGGTGCCGGGCCTGGGCGGGCGCCTTGCCATCGCGGTGACGATCCCCTTCATCTTCGGGCAACCCATGGTCGCGGGCGCCGTGTTCCTGCTGTCCATGCACGCGGTCACGGGGACCAGCGGCCAGATTTCCTCGATCCTGTTCGGCGTGCCGGGGACCGGCGACGACGCCGCCACCATCGTCGACGGCTACCCCATGGCCAAGAAGGGCGAGGCCGGCGTGGCGCTGGGCGCAAGCCTCATGGCATCGGGGATCGGCGGCGTGATCGGGGCGATGGTGCTCGCCGTGCTGATTCCGGTGATCGAGCCCATCGTCCTCAAGTTCAGCCCGGCGGAGTTCTTCTTCCTGGCCCTTCTCGGCATCACCTTCGTCGCCTTCGTTTCCGGCTCGTTCATATCCAAGGGATTGGTGGTGGGCTTCTACGGCATGATGCTGGCCTTCGTCGGCATGGACCCCCAGACCGGCATCGCCCGCTATTCCGAGGACTTCTTGTTCCTGTGGGACGGCATGGACCTGATCACGGCGGTATTGGCGCTGTTCGCGGTGCCCGAGATGATCCATCTCGGCGTCAAGGGCGGCTCCATCTCCGCCGTTTCCAAGGAAATGTCGCAGACCGGCGTACGCGCCCAGCTCAAGGGCTGTGCCATCACCTTCAAGCACTGGTGGCTGGTTCTGCGTTGCTCCGGTATTGGCGCCTTCATCGGCATCCTGCCCGGCCTGGGCGGCTCGGCGGCGGCGTGGATCTGTTACGGCCACGCGGTGCAGAGTTGCAAGAATCCGGAAACCTTCGGCAAGGGCGACGTGCGCGGCGTCATCGCGCCGGAATCGGCGACCAACTCCAAGGAAGGCGGCTCGCTCCTGCCGACGCTGTTCTTCGGCGTGCCGGGCTCCTCGGGCATGGCAATCCTGCTCGGTGCATGGCTGATCCTGGGCATTCAGCCGGGACCGATGATGCTCACCGAGAATCTGGCTCTGGTGTGGAGATTGATCTGGGCGCTGGTGGTCTCAAACCTGGCGGCGGTTGTGATCTTGCTGTTCATTACCCGCTGGGTGGCGTTGCTGGTGTTCCTGCGCGGCGGAATCTTGATCCCCGTGGTCCTCATTGTCACTTGTCTCGGCACCCTGTTGGCCAAGGGGCAATGGGAAAATCTAATCCTGCTCGGCATCCTCAGCGTCATCGGCTACGGGTTGCTGAAATATGATTGGCCACGGCCGCCGTTCGCGATCGGTATCGTGCTCGGCAAGATCGCCGAAGAATCTCTCCACAAGGCTTGGGCATTGTGGCGGTGGGACTTCTTCCTGCGGCCCCTGTCACTCATCCTGATGGGTTTGATCGCGATCACGATCGCCTACGCCATTTACCGCGCCTTCAAGGATAAACAAAAGGAGAGTGAAGCCAATGTCGGCACCTGATCAGAACGGCGAAATACGCCCCACCGTGTGGCAAGCGCTGATCCATGGGCGCACCCTGTTTTCCATTCTCATGTTCAGCATCTTCTTTGTCATGGTGATCCTGGCCTGGGATTATTCGTGGCCGGCTAATTTCCTGCCCTTCGTGATGGGTTTCCCGGGGATGGCCTTGAGCCTTCTGCAGATCGTTACCGACATCCGCGGTTTCATTGCCGCCAAGGGAGTAATCGATCCGAGGACGGATTTTGAGAAATACATGGCCGAGCTTTCCTCCCATACCGAGGGG
>JAPUGG010000195.1 GCA_027292975.1 Alphaproteobacteria bacterium
GAAGAAACTGGACGGCGTGCCGATGCCCTCGGCCAGGCCGACGCCCAACAGCCCGGCCTCGATCACGCGCCGGGTCGGATTGGCGGCACCCGCCACCATGGCCGCGGCGGCCCCGGCCTTGACCATGAGCGCGCCGTAATAGAGCGGCTTGCGCAAGAGCCGCCGCGCCACCCTGGCGTCCACCTTGTCGCGCCCGGCAGCGTAGGCCTCGGCATAGGCGTCGCGCTTTTCGCTGGTCTCGGGATCGACCGCGCCGATGCCGTCGAGGGCGACCCCGGCCCGGCCCGCCGCCGCCACCAGCTCCGCACGCGTGCCGAGGAGCACCGGCGTGGCGATGCCCTCGTCGACGAGCCGGCGCGCGGCCCGCAGCACCCGCGCGTCGCCGCCCTCGGGCAGGACCACGGTCTGGCTGCGGGCCTTGGCTTTCGCGATGAAGCGTTCGACGATCTCCATGGGCCCCTGGCCATGCGCCTGCGCAAGGCGCGCCGCGGCCAGCCTAGTTCGGGACCCGAGACTTGTAAACGAAACGCGGGCCCCGGGCCTTGCCCGGCGGCGCCTTGCGCCCCGCCTTGCGTCCCGGGGCGCACGGGTTGAGACCATGATGTGACTGTGCCCGGTCGCCGGCCCCGGCATGCCCGGGGATGATGAACCCTGGTTGACAACGGCGAGCCGGTCGAGGGCCGCCGGGGCAGGCTCCGGCCGCGCCTAGGTGCTGGCTTCCATTTTGGTGTACCCGACGCCAGACTGGGCCAACGATTCGACGGTGAACTCCATGAGTGTGTCGTTGATGGTGCTGGTCATCAGCGTCGTCAAGAAGCTCTTCTCGGCCGGTGTGAGGCCCTGCCTCTCGTGATAGGTCACCTTGACCTTATTTTCCGCGCCGGTCGTGACGTCGACGGTAATGTCCTTGTACACACCCGTTAACTTACTTGCGATCTTGCTGGCCAGATCCTGCGCTATGATAGCTCCCGTGGCGTAGAGGATGATCTGAAGAATCAGCGGGGTGACGCCCACGGCAAGGTCGCTCGCACTCGGCGTGCTCCACTTACCGCCCGAGTATAGACGGGTCTGTAAATTGGAGCTGGTCATGTTGATGGTGACGGAATTCGTCCTTGCATCGCTGAACATGGTACTGGTCTCGATGTTCTGCTCGAACCAAACCAAGACTTCGTCGATGGGGGTGAGGAGGTCGCTGCCCAGGGCAATCTGGTCCGGCGCAACGTAAATCGGCGTGGATTCTTGTGTACCCCCGATGCCCGTGGACAGCTGATTCAAACCCGGGTGAATCGGGCCGTAGTTGTTGACCAAGGTGATTCCGGTAGTCGTACCTCCCGTCGATGCAGGGCCTAGAACGCCTTCCTTGTCGAGGGTGGCCTGCTGGTTCAGATCGATGTTGACTGTGTTGGTCTGAACCTTCACGAGCACATCGCCCGCAAACTCGTTGCTGCCGAAGAGCTGGTACACCGGTGTCCACAGGAAGCTGTTGTTGTCCAGGTACTCCTGGTACGACTGCCATACCACGTCGAATGTGTTATTGACCTTCTTCGCGAAGCACAGGCGGTACTGGTTGTCCTTCAGAAACGTGAGATCATCTGAAGTGATGGTGATGTTGACGGTTTTCTGCGTTCCGGCCATTTCTCTTTCCTCCCGATTTCCTTGAGATCCCATATGATCGGCGTGTCACGATTGATAGCCACGCAGGTCACTAAACTTGAGCGGGAATTACATGTCATTACCCATAGGGGTAACGACACTTGCAGGGGTTGAATCCCGGGACTTGGCAAAAAAAACGGTCCGGCCGGTCGCCGATCCGCTTTGACACAACGCAAAAAGACGCCAGCTTCGCGTAGATGCCCCGACACTTTGGCGATGGGTCCGTGTCCCATCATCAGAACAGGCGATGCGATGCCACCGCCCTTGCGACGGTACCTGGCAACCCAGATCGGAGGCGTAGCGGTCTCGTCCGGGTTCGCCGGACTTCCGAGGCCAGGGCGGTCCATGAGACTCTCGCCTCATGGTACCCGGCGCGGCGTGCTGTCGGCTTCAGCCGAGGCGGAGGTGGGCCGGTCCCGTCATGACCAGGTATACCAGGGCTGACTGACGGCGCGCGCCGGTCTTGGCATACACTTGCTTGAGCTGCATTCGAACGGTGTTGGTCTGAACGCCCAATCGGCGGGCGGCTTCCAGGACCGGCCGACCCACACCAACGAGCGAGGCTACGGCAGCCTCGGCGGGCGTCAGGCCATACAGATCCTTGACGGCCGCGGGGTCCACGTCCAGGCGCTGATCGGGATCGCTGACGAAGACAACGGCCACCGGCCGTTCCGAAGAAGAAGCATCACGATCCTGCGACAAGGATCGAATGAGCACCGAGAGCGGCCTTTTGCCCGAAGGCCGACTCAGGGCCAGGAAGACCGGTGCGCGGCCTGCGACGATCAAATTTCGCAGCTCCGACGTCTCCTGGGGCAGAGCCGTTCGCAAAAATTCGCGGCTGAACTCGAGCCCATCCTTCAATGAACAAATCTCGTGCGCTGGTCTGTTGGCCGCTAGGACCCGGCCCCCTGCACCGGCGAGGATGACTCCGATACAGAAGCAGTCCATGACTTCGGCCGCGCAATCCCAAGGGATCTCAACTGGGTCAAAGGAAGAGGCGGTCATTGATTCCGATAAATCTCAGAGTCTAGCGTTCTCGGTTCAAAGGCTTTCGAACCTCCACGGCCCTACGGTTGCTCGCCCATCCATCCTGGTGGCAAATGTCCCCGATTTAAGGTAGCCTCTAATAGTATAATAAGATTAATAAAATTCTATGTTTAATTTCACCGGGTTTCATGTTTCGACACGCTCAACATGAGGTCTTCATCCAGTGATGGAGGATGAGGGTAGGCTCATCGGTTTTGAATTCCCGGGTCAAAGACGCGGGTCCAAGACGGGGCGATTTCAGCGAACCTTGGCCCATACTACCTCGCCCTAGCCCGCGCCCCCGCCGGCGGGTTCGAAGGCGGGCCGCGCGCATCGTCACGTCTAACGAACCCGCCTTGCGCTTGGTGCCACGGGTTGAGACCATGGCGGTCGAGCGAGATCGCGGGCGGACCCGCGTTCGGCTTCGCAGGGAGGCTTCGAGGCATGGCGGATGAGGAACCGACCGTCGAGATCCACCGCGGCCTGAAGGGGGTTTACCTGGACCGCTCGGGCGCGACCTTCATCGACGGGCGCGCCGGCGAGCTGCGCTACCGCGGCTACTCGATCCACGACCTGGCCGAGCATTCGAACTTCGAGGAGACCGCCTACCTGCTGCTCGAGGGCGCG
>JAPUGG010000196.1 GCA_027292975.1 Alphaproteobacteria bacterium
GCGGCTTGATGGGGCCGGGCCTCGGCATGGTGCGCCCCGGCCTGAGGGGCGGCGCCAATCTCACCAGGGATCAGGTCGGCGCCTATTTCCTCATTCATCTGGACCGGCGCGGGGATGGCAGGCTTAGGCTCGGCCCGGTGAAGGACAAGGACACCATCAGTGTCGATGTGGTCACGGCCGATGGGGTGCTGATCTTCCGCTACGAGGTCGACCGTCAAACGGGGATTCCCAGCCGCGTCCAGTGAGCGGCCCCAGCGAGCGGCCCCAGCGAGCGGCCGAGAGGGGCTCGCGCAAAAACGCCCCCGGGCCTGCCGGGGGCGCTTTCGTTACACCTTGGCGAAACTTAGCCCTTGCAGTCGACCTTCTTGGCCTCCGAACCGGGGCTGGGATAGGTAAACGTGCAGGTCATGCCGACCTTGATGGCCTTGCGCTTGGCCTTCTTGCCGTTGATGGTGACCTTGGTGCGCGAGCCCGACACCTTGGCCTTCACCTTCTTGCCCTTGTAGCTGATGAAGATACGCCGGCCGCCGCGCTTGGTGGCGGTCACCTTGCCGGTGTGCTTGGCGAGGGCGATCTTGACCTCCCTGACCTTGCCCTTGTATTGCATCAGGCCCTCGAGCTTCTTGATGATGGCCTTGGGCGTCGTCGCCAGGGTGGCGATCATCTGCTGGACCTCTTGGCCGGTGATCGGGCTTATGTCACGGCCCTGGGCACGGGCATCCTTGATGAAGGCGGGGTCGGTGACGGTCGCCATGAAGGCCTTGCGCAGCGCCTTGACCCGGTCCATTGGAACCTTGGGACCGAGCGCATAGGGCCGCCCCATGGCCTTGGACGTCAGCATCAGACGGAACAGGCTGTTGGCTTCCTTGACCGTGAATTCGGGCAGCACGTGCTTCCTGTCGATGACGTCGAAGATAAGCGGCACGCCCATCTTGGTGAGCTCGGGATGCGCCTTCAGCGAGAGCTGGGCCAGCACCGCTATCTTGCCCGCCTCGAGCTCTTTGATGTTGCCGATCTTGAACGACGACCAGGACTGGCTGACGCCATCGACCTCACCCCGCTTCATGGCCAAGTGGATTATGGTGGTCGAGGGGTAGCCGACCACCAGCTGGAACCTGGCGCCGAGAATATTGTTCATCATGGCCGGGAAGAACTGGGTGTCCGACGGCCCGCTGGAGCCCATGACCGCCCTTTTGGTGAAGACGTCCTCGAGCTTGAGCACCCCGGAGGATTTCGTCACCGCCAGGACGCCCGCCTCGTTGGTCACGCTGCCGAGCCACTGGAACTTCATGGGGTCGAAAAGCGGCCCCGTTTGGCCCATGATCTGGGCCATGGGCGAGGCGCGATTGAGGCCGCCGATGACGGTGCCGTCCTGGGGCGCCACGTTGTAGACGTAATTGGCCGAGACGATGCCGCCGGCGCCCGGCTTGTTCTGAACCAGGAAGCGGGGGTTGCCCGGAATGTGATTGGGCAAATGGCGCGCCAGGGTGCGCGCGTACATATCGTAGCCGCCGCCCGGTGCCGAGCCCTGGATGATCGTGACCCGCTTATTCTTGTAAAAATCGGCGACCGCGTCGGCACTGACCGAGGCAGGTGCGAGGGCGACAAGCATCCCGGCGACGCCGAAGGCGAGGGCGGTAATCCCGCGCATATACTTGAATAACATAATAACTCTCCCAGTGGTGTGAGGAGGCGCTTGGCGCGCTCGTGATATTTTGCCGAAACCATAGCACGGGCCGAGGGTCATGAGAAAGCGGCGCGTTTGCGGGCCGGCTTACTCTGCGGCGGCGGGCTTCGTCATGGGCCCGCGCGGCGCGAGGATGGTCGCGATACACAGCACCATGAAGCCAATGGTGATGAAAAAGATCCACTGGGGCGCCAGGTTGTCCATGGCGGGGCCCAAAATGATCGGCGCGATGCTTCCCCCGGCGTTCTGACCGGTGAACACGAAGCCGAACACCTTGCCCGTCGAGCCCCTGGGCACGACCGCGCGCACCATCAGGTCGCGGGCGGGGCGGATGACGCCGTGGCAGAAACCGGCGAAGCCCAGCACCAGCACCAGCACCAGGTAGTGCAGCGGCAACACGGCGATGGCCAGAATGGCGACGATGGAAGTCGCGTAAGACAGCGCCGCGAACGTGTCCTGGCGGTGGATGTGGTCGGAAATCCAGCCGCCGGCGAGAACCGCGAAGGAACTGACCAGCATATAGGCGCTCACCGCGAATCCGGCCTCGACCTCCGAGGTTCCATGCAATGCGTTGAGGGCGGGGATGGAGAAGCTCAGTATTCCGCTGCTGGCCAGGGACGCCATGGCGAAAAAGGAGAACAGCAGAAGCACCGGCCGGGAGAACAGAAGCTTCGCGTGATCGCCCAAGGTATCGCCTGTCGCTTGTTCCTTCTGCTTGGGTAGGGCGGCGACCGCGTCGTCCTTGAGAGAGGCCCGGTAAATGATGATCAACAGCCACACCACGTAACCCGCGGCGACGCTGGTCAGGACCGCGGTCTGCCAGTTCCAATAGGTGGCGACGAAGGTGATGAAGGCGGGGGCCGCGGCAAAACCGAGATAACCCGAAAACGTGTGGACCGAAAAGGCGCGGCCCATGCGCCCTCCGCTGATCGAGCCATTGAGGATGGCGTAGTCGGCCGGATGGAAGACACCGTCGCCAATGCCCGCCAGAATGACCAGCACGAGGATCATCCAAAAGTCGGTGGCGAACGCCAGCAACCCCATGGCGGTGATCATCAACAGCAGTCCCGACAACAGGATCGGCATGGCGCCATAGCGGTCGACGTAGAAACCGCACAAGATCTGGGCCACGCCGGTGGTGACGTAGCGGGCGCTGAGCACGATGCCGAGCAGGGTGTAGCTGATGCCGAGATCCTTGTGCCAAAAGATCATCAGCGCCGGCAGGGCCAGCATGTAGAAGTGACTCAGGAAATGGCCGCCGCAGATCAGGCCCAATACCTTGAAATCGCTCGGTAAATCCGCGGTCGCAGCCGTCACGCCTTTAACCCCGCACGGCCTGGCCGGCGGCGCTGGCCGCCTTGCGCGCTTCACGGGCCGAACCAAGCACGGCCAGGATGCAGAGCACCAGGAACAACGCCGAGGCATAGAAGACCCATTCCGGCGCCCCGAGATCGATCATCGCCCCGAACACCACGGGTGAAATGGTGCCGCCGATGGCTTGGCCGGAGAAGACGAAGCCGAAGGCCTTGCCGACGGAACCCTTGGGGCTGGCGGCGCGGATCATCATGTCGCGGGCGGGGCGGATGACGCCCTGGAACAGGCCCGCCAGGGTGAAGAAGAAGACGAGAAGCGCGTAGTGCATGTCCACGGCGCCCACCAGCAGAGAGATCACCGCCGTGACGAACAGCGCCACCGAGGCGGTGCGCGCGTGGCGCTTGTCATAGTCCGCCAGCACGCCGCCCACCAGCACGCCGAAGGCCGAGGCGAACAGGAAGCCGGTCAGTGCGCCGCCCGCCGCCGATAGCGAGGTGCCGTGCAGGGTCACCAGACCGGCCACCGCGAAGTTCTTGAATCCACCGCTGCCCAAGGATTGCATCGAGAAGAACAGGAACAGGAAAAGCATCGGCTTGGAGGCGACAATTTGCATGATCGACTGCCAGGTCGTCAGCTCGACTCCTCCCGCCGCCGAGGCCGCCTCGGCGGTCCCAACCTTGCTGCTCTTGGCGGTGCCCTCATGGATGTGGCTCCATTGGCTCAACAGTCCGAAGATGATGAAGAGGCCGGCTGCGAGCGAGGCGAGAACCGCCTCGCGCCAGTCCCAGCCCAGGGCCGCGATCAAAAATAGGGTCACCACCGGCGCCAGGGCCGAACCGAGATGGCCGGCGAAAGTGTGGGCGCTGAACGACCGCCCCATGCGCGACGCACGCACCGTCTGGTTCATGATCGAATAGTCGGCGGGGTGGAACACGGCGTTGCCGATGCCGGCCAGCATGAAGGCCAGTGCGATCATCCAGAAGGAGGCGCTCATCGCCACGAAGAGGTAGGACACCAAGATCATGGAGAAGCCGAAAATCAGGATCTTACGTGCCCCGTATCGGTCGACCAGAATGCCGGCCGGCAATTGGGTGGTGCCCGAGGCCAGGCTCTTGAGGCTCAGCAACAGGCCCAGCAACGCGTAGGAAACGCCCAAGTCATCGTGCAGCAGGGGAAACAGGGGCGGCAGCATCATGGTGTAGTAATGACTCATGAAATGGCCGCCGGAGAGAATTCCGACGACCCTAACGTCCTGTTTCAAGCCTATTGCCGCGGCATCAGCCACTGTGTTTCCGCCCTTGGTGATTTATTTATAACTGTTCTAGAGCACTTTTCGGCCAAACTCAAAGCGGTGTCCACCTCCACCTAAATCTTGAACGCGCCCTGCAGGGATTCCGGGAATAGGTCTTCCGGGGCCAGATGACGCTGGGTAATGCCCTGTTCGAAGGACCACCTGAGAAAAGCCTCCAGGGTCACCCGGTTGGGTTCGATGCCATAGGGGAAATAGTCCGCGCCCAGAAGTTCTTGTTGGGCCTGGGCGAGATGGGTGGACCAGGCCAGGGGAACCCGCGACGCGGTGATTTCCAGGAGTCTTTCGACCGACCGGTCCCGCGCGGTCATGAAGGCGGTAAACAGGTTTGCCGCGACCCAGGGGTTCTTGTCCAGGATTTCCTTGCGCACGGCGATGACATGCATGATGGGGAAAACCTTGGTTTCACGGTAGTACGCTTGTTCCGCCGATTGATAATCCTCGAACAGGCGCCGCACCTTGGGGTTATTTTCGAGATAGACGTCGGGGGCATGGGCGGAGAAGGCGGCGTCGAGATCGCCCGAGCTCAGCATCTCGCCGAGCGCCCGGGTGGGCTCGGGCGTGAGGCTGACGCCGTCCGGCAGGTTCAGGGTGACCTTTTCCGCGCGGCCCGGTTGATTGACGCCGGCCTGGCGCCAGTCGATCTCCTGGAGGGGAATTCCGACGTGGTCGGTCAGCCAGCCCCGGGTGTAGACCGACGCGGTCTGGGCCCATTCCGGGGTGCCGATACGCTTGCCGCGGAGGTCTTCGGGCTTCTCGATGCCGGAATCTGTGTTGATATATATGTTGGACAGGCGGAATACCCGCGAGGGGAAGATCGGCAGCCCTTCGATATCCGGCCGGTCGCCCGCCACCTGGGCGACGAATTTGGCCATCGACATTTCCGAGACGTCGAAATCGCGGTGCAGGGTAAAGCGGTAGAAGATTTCCTCGATCTCGTAATCGAGCATGTTCACCTCGATTCCTTCCACCGGAACGCGGTCGGTGCCGACTTCCCGCGTGTGGTCGTAGTCGGAAATGGCGAGGCTGAGTTCAAGCTTGGACATCTAAATCTCCCAGGGCCGTGGGCCGAACTAGCGGTGCTTGGGTTTCGGTATGACGATGGAGAATATGGCGATAACCATGAAGAACGCCAACAGGTAGAACACCCAGGCGGGTTTATTCGCGTCCATGATGATTCCGAACAAAGCGGGCGCGCCGGTGGCGCCGGCGGCGATTCCCGCCGATACGAAGCCGAAGACCTTGCCGGTCGATCCCTTGGGCGAAGCGGCGCGAAGCATCATATCGCGCGCCGGACGGATGATCCCCTGGCACAAGCCGGCGATGACCATCACCGCGCACAACAAAATGGCCCCCGGATTGAACAGGGTCATGGACAACATGATGGCGCCGGTGATGACGAAGGCGATCACGGCGGTAAGGTCGTGGCGTTGGGTGCGGTCGGCGATCACGCCGCCGGCCAGGATGCCGGCGGCACTGGCGAACAGGTAGGCGGTCAGCGCATAGCCGGCGATTTCGAGCGGCGCGACGTCAAGCCCCACCAGGGCCACCACTAAGAACGCCTGGACGCCCGACGCGGTCATCCCCAGGGCCGCGAAGAACAGGAAGAACAGCAGCATGGGCGCCGAAAACAGCAGCGCCAGGCCTTCCTTGGTTGGGCTGGCCTTGGTTTGGCCGGGCATGTCCGTTTCCACGTCCATTGTGGGGGTGTCCGATTTCTCCTTGTTGGGGAGAAGCGCGTCGTCGTGGAGGCTGTTCCACTGGCTGACCATGGCGAACATGGTGGCGATGCCGATCAGTCCGGCGATGACCAGGGCCAGTTTCCAGTCGGTCAGCGCGGCGAGGAACAGCATCGTGGCCGGCGCCAGGGCGAAACCGAGATGGCCGAAGAAGGTGTGGATCGAAAAGGCGCGGCCCATGCGCGCCGGGTTGATGGAGGAATTCAGAATCGCGTAATCGGCCGGATGAAACACCGAGTTGCCGACCCCCGCCAACGCCAGCCAGAACAGCATCAGCCCGAATGTGGCATCGAAGGGCAGGCCAAGCGCGGCTAAAGCCCGGCCCATGTCCGGCGACAGGCCCACCAGGGCGAAGCACGCGGACATCAGGAACAGCCCGGCGGTCAGCACCACCCGCGCGCCGACCCGGTCCACCAGGAAGCCGGCGGGGATCTGGGCCACCGCCGTGACGCCGTAGAGCAGGGTCATCATCAGGCCGAGCTCGGTGTAGCTCAGTCCGAGGTCCGCCCTGATGAACACGAACAACGGCGGAAGGGTCAGGAAGAAAAAGTGGCTGAGCAGGTGCCCGGTACTGATCAGCCCCAGAACCTTCATCTCCTGGCGGAAATCGCCGACCGTTACCGTGCTGGTCATATAGGCGAACCTTTCACATATCTCGCATGCGGGCGGATTGCAAACCACTCCCGGCGGGGAAAGCCCGTCAATCGGGGCCCGATTTCAAGCGGTTTCGGTCCCGCCCGGGGTCGAGAACAGAAGCGACTTGATGACCAAGGGGACGACGTTGGTGGGCTGGATCACCTCGCCGATATCGACGTAATCGAATTCCTTGAGGTTGACCCCGTCGACGGAGACGATATCCGCCTCGACGCCGCATTCGCGGGTCAGGATGTTGCCGATGGTCTTGCCGATGTCGCCGTCGATCATCAGCACAAGGGGATGGCTGCCCTTGATGGTCTTGGGCAGGCCGCCGCAGATTCCGTCGGCCAGCGCCTTGAGGCGCGCATGCAAGGGGTCGCCCTCCCAGTTGAAGGCAAGTGCGCTGACCTGCTCCCCGTCCACGTAATCAAACCGGGTCATGGCCTTCTGGATTTCCTCGGTCACCTTGGTCGCGTCGATATCGCCGTCGAGCTTCACATTGGGGCGCAGCACGGGGATATTGCGGACCGGCAGGGCATCGGCGTTGGAGACGTGAATCGTGTTGCCCGAGACCTGGACGGAAAACTGCGAGGCGCCGATGACGGTGGCGCGGATGCCCTGGCCCGGATCCATCACCTTGTAGGGAATGCGTTTTTCCTTGAGCGCATTGGTCATGGCGTCGGCGAGTTGCCGGCCGACGTCGTTGTGGTCGGCGGGCTCCCGCCCGTAAATGAATTCCGACACGCCGCCGGAGAAGGTGACCAGGTCGGGCACCGGGGTCTTGGGCAGGGAATCGGTGACCATGAGATCCTTGGTCAGGCCAACTGGGTCTTGTTGCATCGCCGCGGGGACCAGCGCGTCCACCATGGTATCGACCAGCTTCTTGATCTCTTCGGGCTTAAGTTTCTTGCCCATGACGAGATCGACGCCCGCCTCTTCGGCATGGACCAAGGCCGGCCCCTCGATGCGCTCGATCTTGCCGTCGTCGTCGAAGGCGATCAACCGGCTGCCCACTTCGAGGGCCGCCGTCGCCAGCACCCGGCCGCCGTGGCACAGGGCGAGTTTGGTGGTGCCGCCGCCCATGTCGATATTGAGCACGTTGGAATGATCCTTGCGCGAAAGGGCGATGGCGCCGGACCCATGGGCGGCCATGGCGCTTTCCATGTGGTGGCCGGCCGAGGCACAGACGAACTTGCCCGATTCCTCGGCGAACAGGTGGGCGATGGCCTCGGCATTTTTCCTTTTCAGCGCCTCGCCGGTCAGGATCACGGCGCCGGAATCGATTTCTTCGCGGGTCAGCCCGGCTTCCTTGTAGGCGCCCTCGATGAAGCTCTCCAACTGCCCGACATCGATATTGTCGTCGTCGAGATAGGGCGTGATCAGGATGGGGGAGCGCCAAAGAATCTCGCGGTTGACGACCACGAAGCGAGAGCTCAGCGCCGTGGTCAGCCGCTGCATGTGAACCCGCGCGAACATCAAATGCGACGTCGATGAGCCGATATCGACGCCGATGGTAACTAGTTCCACGTTATCCGCCGACCAGATGGCGTCGGCGATGGCCTGTTGTTCTTCGGGCGACATGTGCCCGTGATCGAATCCGAGTTCGTGCATGGGGATTGGTTCTCCTTGTTCTCGGCCTGGACCGCGTCGGATGCAGCCCGGTTATTTCCTGACCCGGTTAATTTAAGAAAGGTGTTTCGTCGATGAATTCGCCCATGTCGGAGGGCACGCCGGTCTTGGCGATGGCATCCAGCCATTGTTGATGGAGGCGGGGGTTCTGGTCGCTATATTCGATCTGCCGGCCGCCTTTCTTGATGTCGGCATCGGACTTGCCGGCGGCGCCTTCGCGGCGCATGGTGGAGAACGGGTAGCGCCGGCTGCCCATGCCGATGGCGGGGTAGCGGGCGGGTTCCGGCGCGGTGTTGAAGTGCTGATGGAACATCCAGAAAGGCGGTGCGGTCGGTTTGCCGGGGTCGAGTTCCAACAGATAGCAGGTACAGAAATCGCCGCGGCCCTTGACGTGGCAAAAGGCCCCCTTGGCGTCGAAACGGGACCATGGGCCGGTTTCCAAGGCCAGGAGATCGAGTCCGAAACCCTCATAGACCGGAGGGCCTTCGGCGGCCACCCAATCCAGGTAGGGGTCGAGAAGGAACTTCTTCTCGTGATCGGTCTCCATGATCTCGGGCGCGTCATCGCGCATTTTTCGTTCTCTCCCCGGTTTGGCGGCCGCGGCACATGGGCCGCGGTCCCATTGGTAGGCCCGCAAAATACCGGACGGCATGGTTTCCGTCCAGTAGGGGGCCGGGCAACCGATGTCCGGCGTCAGCCGCCGATGAAGGCGTCCATTCTGGGCGTGACACCGGCGGATTTCAGTCCATCGAGCCAAATTCCGTGAATGCGCGGGTCCTGATCCTCGTATTCGATCTGCATGCCACCGTCCTCGACGTTCTTCGCGAACATGCCGTCGGGCGCCCATATGTCCTTTTTGCCCTGTGTCATGGGATAGCGCACGCTCCCCATCTGCAGGGCGAGGTAGCGCGACGGCTCGAGAGACAGGTTGAAATGCTGATGGAACATCTGGTCGGGCGGCGAATAGACCACGCCATGTTGCCACTCGGCGCGTTGGAATTCCTCATCTCCTTCGTACCAGAGCAACGAATAACCGCGCCCGGTGACGGCGAAAATGACCACGCCGTTCATGTGGCGGTGCGCCTTCTTGTAGGTGCCGGGCGGCATTTCCGAGCAATGGCAGCCGATCGATCCTTCCGCTAGGACGAAGCGCAGATTGGTGCCGCCGGCGCCCCGCGTCGGCATCGCCTTCAGCTCGAATCCCGAAAGGTCGGAAACGAAGTTGGTCTCCCATTGGTGGCGCCCCTGGAGGACTTCGAAATATTCGCCTTCCCCGGCGAAATAATTGGCGCCGCCAAGGCGGTCGGGGAAGCCGGCAGGATTGTCCCAGATAAAGGATTCGTTGCGGAACAGATTGATCAGGTGCGTCAGATTGTTGGTTGCGCCCAGGCGCGCGGGCTCCTGTCCCGAACCATTGAAGTGGCGATAACGCGCGTTGAGGGGAACCGAAAACAGGCTTTTCGGACCCCATTCGAAACTGTGGGTTCCGGCCGCGGTTTCCACCGTGGTCGAACCGTGCCCTTCGAGCACGTAGATCACCTCTTCGTAGATATGGGACGTCGGCGCCGAAGCGCCGCCCGGCGGCAATTCGTAGACGAAGGAGGTAAGAAAATCGTCCCGCCCCTTGAGGTGGCAGATGGCGCCGTTCAATCCGAAACGGTCCCAGGGTGCGGTCTCCACCGACAGCATGTCGACGGCGAAATCCTCATGGATAGGGACGCCCTCGGCTTCGGCCCAATCGAGGTAGGGGTCGAGCAGGAACTTGCGTTCCGTATCGCGTAGTCGGGGACCGTCCTCGGCCTCTGGTATGTCCATGGGAGCGTGCCGTCTCTTCGGGCTAAGCCGTCACATTTTCGCGCGGATCGCGTCTTCGTCGAAGATTTCGCCCATTTTCGATTGGACTTGGTTCTTGTCGAGTTCGCGCAGCCAGATTTCGTGAACGGCCGCGGGTTGGTCTTCGTATTCGAGCTGGTTGCCGCCATCCTTTAAAGAAGTGTCGACGCCCTGATCCCAGATCTGCCGTTTGACCTCGAACAAGGGATAGCGCGTCGAACCAAACTGGACGGCGAGATAACGGGACGGCTGGGTCGCCGTGTTGAAGTGCTGATGGAACATGTCTTCGGGCGGTGTATAGAGCACCCCGTGATGCCAGTCGACGCGCTTGAAATCGTCCTCATCGTACCAGAACAGGCTGTAACCCTGGCCCGAGACGCAGAAGACATTGGTGCCCTTGGTGTGGCGGTGACCTTTCTTATAGCTCCCCACGGGAATTTCCGAGGTATGGCAGCCGATGGTGCCGTCGGCCAGGATCCAGCGCAGGCTGGAACTTCCCGGACCGCGCGCGTCCCAGGCCTTGAGCTCGAAATTGGCGATATCGGGTACGAAATTGGTTTCCCACTGATGGCGGCCCGGCTTGATCGGCTTCAACTCGCCGTCGCCGGTGAAGTACCCCGCCGCGCCGAGCCGGTCCTCGAAGGGTATGGGGTTGTCGAAGATGAATTTCTCGTTCCTGAATAGGTTGATCAGGAAGCGGAAATTGTTGTTGCTGGCGAGCCGCGCCGGCTCCTGTCCGGACCCGTTGAAGTGCTGGTAGGGGACGTTCAGCGGCACCTGGAACAACGAATTGGGGCCCCATTCGAAGGTGTGCTTGGTGCCGTCGGGCAGCTCGACGCTGGTCGACCCGTGGCCGGACAGCACGAACATCACTTCTTCGTAGACGTGGCTCATCTGCCGTGATTTGCCGCCCGGCGGGATCTCGAAGCAGAAGGTGGAAATGAAATCGTCGCCGCCCACCAGTTCGCAGACGCCGCCGTTCATGCCGTAAAACTCCCAAGGCGCTAGCTCCATGGCCATCAGGTCGATGCCGAAATCCTTGACCAAGGGCACGCCCTGGGCAGCGCACCAGGTCAGATAGGAATCGTGCAGGTAATAAGCGTCCGTGTTTTCGGACATCGTAGGTTCTCCTTGACTTGATCGACGGGGGCGAGGGATGAGGGTTCCGATGGGCGGCGGCGCCGGTCCAGCGGCACACCGCCCGAAAAACCCCGCGCCTTCCCTAGGCCGACGCCTCGGCCCGATAGGGCGCTTCGTCGATGATCTCCCCCATCTTCGATTGGACTTGGTTCTTGGCCAGCTCGGACAGGTAGATCTCGTGGATCCGGGGGTCCTGGTTCTCGTATTCGATCTGGTTGCCGCCCTCTTCCACGCTGGTGTCGACGCCGCCGCCGAACAGCTTGCGCTTGGAATCGACGAACGGGTACCGCATGGAGCCAAGGGCGACGGCCAGGTAGCGCGCCGGCGTCGAGCTGGTGTTGAAATGCTGATGCAACATTCCGTCGGGCGGCGCGAAGACGACGCCGTGTTCCCAGTCGATGCGTTCGATCTTCTCGTCCATGTCGTACCACAGCAGGGAATAGCCGGTGCCGTGGACGGAATAGACGTGGAAATCGGCGCCGTGCCGATGGCCCTTCTTGTAGGTCCCCACCGGCATTTCCGAGGAATGGGCATGCATGGTGCCGTCGGCGAGGATGAATTTCATGTTGGACGATCCCGCGCCGCGCGCGGCCCAGGCCTTGAGCTCGAAGGCCGAAAGGTCGGGCACGAAATTGGTTTCCCACATGTTGCGGCCGGGCTTGACGGGAATGAATTCACCCTCACCGGAGAAGTAATTGGCCGCGCCTTCCCGTTCCGGGAAGCGGGTGGGATTGTCGAAGATGAATTCATCGTTGTGGAACAGGTTCAGCATGATGCACAGGCTGTTGGTGGAGGACATCCGCGCGGCTTCCGAGCCG
>JAPUGG010000197.1 GCA_027292975.1 Alphaproteobacteria bacterium
GCCGCTGGCCGGCGCCATCAAGGAAATGGTGAAAGACGGCAAAACCCTCAAGCAATCGGGGCGGGCGCCCGACTGGACCGGCAAGGCGAAGTCCTAGATCGGCCGCGGCGCGGCCGGGGCCTTTTTCGGCGTGGGAGCAGGATGGTGGGCGCTGCTGGGTTTGAACCAGCGACCCCCGCCGTGTGAAGACGGTGCTCTCCCGCTGAGCTAAGCGCCCGATCAACCTGGATGGCCGTCATATAGGGCCAGGGCTGCGAACCTGTCAAGGCGGAGGCAACCGGTCCGGCGGCGCCATGTTAGCGGCGCCCGGTCACCTTCTTCGGCGTGGTTCTTCCGCGCCGTGTAAGCTAGCATTGGGTGCCTTTGTTGGGCCCAATGGCCCTCTAGGACAGACCGCCATGATGAAGCTTCGTCGCATTCTCATCTCCGGCCTGCGCGTTGCCGCCCTTTGCTTAGGCTCGGCGTTGGCTTTGGCCCAACCGACGGCCGCCGCCGAGCCCGTGCTGAAACTCGGCTACGACGTCTATCTCGGTGGCCTCAACATCTTTTACTTCGACGCCAAGCTGGAGCGCGAGGGAGACCGTTACGTCATCTCCGGGGGTGGAAAGACCAAGGGGCTAGTCCGCCTGATTTGGCGCTGGGAGGTCAGCGCCACGGCGAAGGGCAGGATCAACGGCACCGGGGTGGTATCCCACTCTTATGACGTCGCCACAATCCGCAAGAAGAAGCACAAGCTCTTGCGGCTCGCCTTCAAGGGACGCGGGAAATATGCCATCACCCGCACGCCCCCGGATTCGCCCCGCAAACGACGGAAGCGCAAGCTGCCCGAGTCGATTCCGGCGGAGACGCTGGATCCCGTCAGCGTTTCCCTGGCGGTCGCCGGCGCATTGGCGCGCGGCGGTTCGTGCGGTGGCAGGTTCCCGATTTTCGACGGCAACCGCCGTTACGATTTGACTTTCAAGAAGGTGGGGGAGGAGGTTCTCTCGAAACCCGGTTTTTCTAACTTTTCCGGCCTCACGCACCGCTGCCAGTTCGCCATGAAACGAATCTCGGGCTTTGACGCGAAGCGCATCGCGCTACGTTTCTGGGACGAGGAAAAACATCAGCCGCCGCAAATTTGGCTGGGCCGGCTGAAAAAGGGACTTCCTCTGGTCCCCATACAGTTTCAGGCCGAATTCAATCTGGGTTATTTGATAATTTACCTGAGGAAGGCCGAGTATGGCGGTCGATCCCTTTTGGCATCGGCCCCCCGGGCATCCAAATAAAGCGCCCTAGCCCACCACGTCGTGCGGCGGCGGGAAGGCAAGCCCCCATTCCCCGACAAACTGGGCGACGGCATCGGTTACGTCCGCGAAGCGGTCGACCATGGGGGCGGCGGCCAATTCCTGCGCCGGCCCATTGCCACAGCCGTAGCCATAGCCGTAGCCGACGGCGATAAAGGGGATGCCCGCGTCATGGGCGGCGCGGGCGTCGATCTGGCTGTCGCCCACCATGATCGCGGAGTCGGGCCCCAGCCCAAGGTCTTCCAACGGCCTGAGAAGGTGATCGGGATGGGGCTTACGTTTGGCATAGGTGTCGCCGCCGGCGAGGGCGGTAATGAAGCGGTCGAACCCCAGGACGGCGACCAATCGCCGCGCGGAGTCTTCTGGTTTGTTGGTGCAGATCACCAGCGCAAGGCCCAATCCGTGCCACCGGGCGAGGGTATCATTGACGCCGTCATAGACCCGGGGCGGCGGCAGGGTGTCGTAAATACGCCGCACGCGGGCGATGATTTGCTCTGCGGCATGGTCCTCGGGAACGTCGCCGGTCGCCGCCAGCGCCCGCCTGGTCAGCACCGGAATGCCGTCCCCGATCATGCGGCTTATCTCGTCGACGCCAAGCGCCCGGCGCCCCAGCGGCGCAAACGCTTGGTTGACGGCGCGGGACAGTTCCGGCGCGCTGTCCACCAGCGTTCCGTCGAGATCGAGAAGGATGGCGGAGATGGCTTTCGGCATTGTAACCTACGGCAATAAATGTTGACTTGGAGCGGGTTCCGCCTCGTGGCATGGTATAATCAAAGTCGAACGCGCACCCATCCGACGGTGTCCGAAACGGGGAACGGCCCGGCGCTTGACCCGGAACCGAAGTGAAAAGCACACCTTTACTCATCATACTCGCCGCGGGCGAAGGCAGCCGTATGAATTCGGACCGGCCGAAGGTCCTGAGTTTCGTTTGCGGCCGGCCGTTGATCGGCCATGTGCTGGCCGCCGCCGACGCGCTGAGCCCGGCCCGGGTGATGGTTGTGACCGCGCCCGGCCAGGACGCGGTGAGGGCCGCGGTCGCGCCTGCGGATAGCTGTGTCCAGGAGGAACCGCTGGGCACCGGTGACGCGGTGCGCGTCGCGCTGGAAGCGCTCGGGACCAGCGACGGGCCCGTGGTCATCGCCTATGGCGACATGCCTCTGGTTACCGGGGAGGCGCTTCTCGGCGTTGTCGATGCCTTGCCCGACCATGGCGCCGGCATTTCGGTTCTCGGTTTTCATCTTGGGGGCGCTCATACCTATGGGCGCCTGGTGCTGGGTGACGACGGCGCCCTTCTTCGCATCGTCGAAGCGGCCGACGCGGATGCTCTGGAAAAGGCCATCACGTTTTGCAATTCCGGCTTGATGGCGGCGTCCAGCGGCGATCTTCTGGGCGGGCTTGTCCAGCGGCTCACCACTAAGAATGCCAAGGCGGAATTGTATCTGACCGACGTGATCGGGCTCGCCCGGGGGGACGGTATCCCTTGCGCGGCGGTCCCCGCCGACGCCGAGACCCTGATCGGCGTCAATTCCAGGGCGGACCTAGCGGTGGCCGAGGCGACCATGCAGACCCGCCTGCGCGGCGCGGCCATGGCCGCGGGCACGACCTTGGTGGACCCAACCACGGTCTATCTCAGTTTCGACACGCGGTTCGGCCGCGACGTAGTGGTCGGCCCCCATGTCTGGTTCGGGCCCGGCGTCACCGTGGGCGACGGCGTGGAAATCCGGCCCTATTGCCATATTGAGGGAGCGGTGATCGGCGCCGAAGCCATTATCGGGCCCTTTGCCCGGCTCAGGCCCGGGGCCGATATCGGTGCCGACGCCCATATCGGCAATTTCGTCGAGGTCAAGGAGGCGCGCGTGGAGGCCGGCGCCAAGATCAACCACCTCAGCTATATCGGCGATGCCAGGGTCGGGGCGGGCGCCAATATCGGCGCCGGCACCATCACCTGTAATTACGATGGGTTCCACAAGCACCGGACAGAAATCGGCGCCGGCGCGTTTATCGGCTCCAACACCGCCCTGGTGGCCCCGGTGGTGATCGGCGACGGCGCGGTGATCGGCGCGGGATCGGTCATCACCGGCGAGGTCCCGGCCGATGCCCTGGCCGTCGCCCGGGGCAAACAGAAGACGGTACCCGGGGGCGGCGCCAAGTATCGCGCCCTAAAATCCGGGGCCGAATTGGGCAAGAAATCGCGCGGGGAGGGCTGAACCCCCGGTGTGCGGCATCATTGGCATCATCGGCGCGGCCCCCGCCTGCCCCATCCTGGTCGACGGCCTCAAGCGCCTTGAATACCGCGGTTACGATTCCGCCGGTCTGGCGACGCTGGTGGTGGGGCGCATCGAACGGCGCCGTGCCGAGGGCAAGATCGCCAACCTCGAGGCGGTCCTCGCGGAAAATCCGCTCAGCGGCACCACCGGCATCGGCCATACCCGCTGGGCGACCCATGGCAGCCCCAGCGAGGCCAACGCCCATCCCCATGCCAATGCCGCGGTGGCCGTGGTTCACAACGGTATCATCGAAAATTTCCAAACCCTCAAGGAAACCCTGGTCGCCGAAGGCCACGTTTTCGAAAGCGCCACCGATACCGAGGTGATCGTGCACCTGGTGACGCGCTATCTCAGCCAGGGTCTTGCCCCGGCCGAGGCGGCGACCCGCGCGGTCGGGGAATTGGCGGGTGCCTTCGCCCTGGCGATGATCTTCGCCGGCCATTCCGACCTGGTGATCGGCGCGAGAAGGGGAAGCCCATTGGCGATCGGCCATGGCGACGGGGCGATGTTTCTGGGCTCCGACGCCCTGGCGTTGGCGCCGCTGACCAAACGCATCTGTTACCTCGATGACGGCGATGTGGTGGAATTGACACGCGACGGCGCGATCATCCACGACCAGGCCGGCGCCCTGGTGGAGCGGCCGATTCGGGAAACGGCCGTCATCGGCGATGCCATCGGCAAGGGCAATTTCAGCCATTACATGCTGAAGGAAATCTACGAACAGCCGACGGTGATCGGCGACACCCTCGCGTCCTTCATCAATCCCGCCAGCCTCGAGGTGAGCCTGCCCGACCTGCCGGTCGATTTCGCGGCCCTGCCGCACTTACAGTTGCTGGCCTGCGGGTCCTCCTGGCATGCTGCCTTGATCGCGCGTTATTGGTTCGAGAGCATCGCCCGGGTGCCGGTGGAGGTCGATATCGCCTCCGAGTTTCGCTATCGCGCGCCGGTGCTTGCCGAGGGCGGGGCGGCGTTGGCAATTTCCCAGTCCGGCGAAACCGCCGATACCCTGGCGGCACTGCGCCTGGCCCGGCAACTCGGCCAGACCGCGCTGGCCATCGTCAACGTCGCTGAGAGCACCCTGGCGCGGGAGGCTGACGGCACCTTGCTCACCCATGCCGGGCCGGAGGTGGGGGTGGCATCCACCAAGGCGTTCACCACCCAGATGACGGTTCTCGCCTGTCTCGCCATCGCCGCCGCCCGGGCCCGGGGCGTCATCGATCACCAACGCGAGGCGGCCCTTTCCGCGGCCATCACCGAGGTGCCGGCGCGGGTGGCCGAGGTGCTGCGCCACGACGCGAAATTGAAAGAGCTGGCCGAAGAAATCGCCGCCGCCCGCCACGTTTTGTTCCTGGGCCGCGGCACGGGCTACGCGGTGGCCCTGGAAGGCGCGTTGAAGCTGAAGGAGATCACCTATATTCCGGCGGAAGGATTCGCCGCCGGCGAGATGAAGCACGGCCCCATCGCGCTGATCGACAACGATATCCCCATCATCGTCGTGGCGCCGTCCGACCAACTCTTCGAAAAAACCGCATCCAACATGCAGGAAGTGATCGCCCGCGGCGGCCGGGTGATCTTCCTGTCCGACGCCGAAGGGATCGAGCGCCTCGGCGATTTGGCCGCGGCCAGTGTGGAGATTCCCGCCGTCGACGCCTTCGTCGCGCCCATTCTCTATACCATCCCGGTGCAGCTCCTGGCCTACCACGCCGCCGTCATTCGCGGCACCGACGTGGACCAGCCGCGCAACCTCGCGAAGTCGGTCACGGTGGAATAACCCTGCACTTAAAGGGTGCACTATGGCAGTATTCAATCATAGAGGGAATAGGCGTGTTGGCTATATAAGTCCGTCCTTCTGTGGATTAACAGGGCGATGACCTAGCGTGCCCTATAACGCGGATGGGTGAGGCCGGTGAGCGCCGGGTTGTGCCGCGCCCGGTCCTTTGGCCCGTC
>JAPUGG010000198.1 GCA_027292975.1 Alphaproteobacteria bacterium
CCCCCGGGGCAAGGGCCGAGGCCTGGGCCGGGGCAAGGGCCGAGGCCTGGGCCGGGGCAAGGGGGAGACGGCTCCCCCCACCATCATCCAATTATCGAATTTCGGTGGCACCGGTGCCCCGGCACGGCCCGCCATTGGACCTGGGCGCCGGTTTGCGGGACAATGCGGGGTGTGATGGCGCGACCCTAACCCCGCGCCCCGCCGACCAAGACCCGCCGACCAAGAATGGGAGAACACCATGGCCGAGACCTATGGAGAGGCGGTGCGCCGCAAGCGCCTCAAGTTCCGGGAAATTCTGGCGCGGCCCACCCTGACCGTGATGCCCGGCGGCTTCGGTCCGGTTTACGCGCGTGTGGCAGAGGCGGCGGGCTTCGAGTGTTTCTTCGTCGCCGGTTCCCAAGTGTCGGGGCACCTGCTGGGGGTGCCCGATTCCGGCATCATGGGGTTGCGCGACATCGCCGATCACGCGCGCCACGTGGCGGCGCACACCGATATCCCCATCCTGCTGGATACCGATACCGGCTTCGGCAACGTGGTCAATGTCCATTTCACGGTGAAAGAGGTCATCCGGACCGGCGTCGCCGGGTTGCAGATCGAGGATCAGGAAGCGCCCAAGAAATCGGGCACCCTCCCCGGGCGCCGCTGTATCCCCATGGAAGACGCCGTGGTCAAATCCCGGGCCGCCGTGGCCGCCCGGGACGAAACCGACCCCGATTTCGTGATCTGCGCGCGCTGCGACATCCTCGGCGCCGAGGGCGGCACCTTCGATCAGGCCATGGAACGCTCGGTCGCCTATGTGGAGGACGGCGGGGTGGATTTCGTGTGGCTCAATTCGGTGGAGACCCGCGAGCAGATCGCGGCGGCCGCCGAAACCATCCCGGCGCCCCTTCTCATCATCTGGGGCGGCGGCGACCCCATGCCGAGCTCGGAGGAATACGAAAAACTGGGCGCCAGGATCGTGCTCTACCCGACCCTGGCCTCCTCGGTCGGGCTGCAGGCGGCCTGGCACGCGCTCCACGACCTTAAAGAACGAGGCACCGACGCGCTGGTCGATATCGCCGCCCGCGCCCGCTCTTGCCCCTATGGCCGGGCCGAACTGAGGCGCATCGTCGGCTTCGAGCGTATCCAGGAGATCGAGGACGCCTTCCTGCCCCAATCCCAACGGCGCAATTACAAAGACACCTGGGGCCATGTGGGGATGCTGGCGCGCAAGGGTGGCCCGCCGGCGCCGGGCGAGGAGGAGGGGTGAACCGCGGCCACGCATCGAGGGGCCGGGCGCCGAGACCCGGCCCCCGGTCGGCGGCGTCATGAGGGGGAGGCGGTCAGGCATGACCACCGGAATAGGGGCACCGTTACCGCGCAAGGAGGATTCCCGCCTTCTGATCGGCGGCGGTGCGTTCAGCGACGATGTCAACCTCGCGGGCCAGCTCTATGCGGCCATGGTGCGCTCAATCCATGCCCATGCCGAAGTTTTGGCGATATCGACGGTGGACGCTCGTGCCATGCCCGGGGTGGTCGCGGTGCTGACGGCTGGCGACCTCGCCGCCGACGGGATCGGCCCCATCCGCCACCCGCCGCCGCGCATCGGCCCGCCCGACATCCATCTCAGCCATCGCAGCGGACAAGATCCGGTCATTCCCGCCCAGACCTTGCTTGCCACCGACCGGGTCCGCTTCGTCGGCGAGGCCATCGCCATGGTGGTGGCGGAGACCGCCGCCCAGGCCCAGGCCGCCGCCGAGAAGGTGGCGGTGGACTATGCGCCCCTCGATGCCGTCGCCCGGGGCCTGGACGCCGCCCAAGACGGCGCGCCCCTGGTCTGGGAAGGCCATGGGACCAATGTCGTGCTCGATGCCGATGCCGGCGACGAAGCGGCCGCGGCGGCGGCCTTCGACCGGGCCGATCACGTGGTCCGGCTCGCCACCGAGATCCAGCGGGTGACCGGCGTGCCCATGGAGCCGCGCGCCGCCGTCGGCGATTTCGATTCCCGAACGGGGCGCCTCATCCTTTACGCCGGCAGCGGCGGCGTCGTGCGGCAGAAGCGCGAGCTCGCCAAAATCTTCCACGTGGACGAGGAAACCGTGCGCGTGGTGGCCGGCGATGTGGGCGGAAATTACGGCACCCGCAACGCCATCTATCCGGAGTTTCCCCTGGTGGTTTGGGCGGCTAAGCGCCTGGGCCGCCCGGTCAAATGGACCGCCGACCGGTCCGAGGCGTTCCAGAGCGACTACCAGGGCCGGGATCTCGCCTCGGATGCCGAACTGGCGCTCGATCGCGACGGCAAGTTCTTAGGCATCCGGGGCACCAATACGCTCAACGTCGGCGCCTTCCCCATCACCTTCGTGCCGCTGATCAAGGGCGTCGAACTGATGACCGGGGTCTACGATATCCCCGCCGCCTATTTCCGGGCCCGGGCGGTGTTCTCCAACTTACCCCCGGTCAACAACTACCGCTCCTCGGGCCGGCCCGAGGCGATGTTCATACTCGAGCGGCTGATCGACCGGGCGGCGGCCCAATTCGGTTTCGACCGGGTGGCGCTCAGGCGCCGCAACCTGATCACCCGCCAAGGCGAGGGATTCACCAATGCGCTGGGCCTGGCTTACGATTGCGGGGCTTTTGGCCCGGTGATGGATAAGGCGCTGGCGCTGGGCGATTGGGACGGCTTCCAGGGGCGCAAGGCCGAATCACTGAAGCGTGGGCTCTATCGCGGCATCGGCGTTGCCAATTACATCGAGCTCACCGGCGGCTATCCCCGGGAACGGACGGAGATCACCGTGCGCCCCGACGGCCGGGTCGACATGGTCATCGGCACCTTGTCTTCGGGCCAGGGCCACGAAACCAGCTTCGCCCAGTTGATCACCGAATGGCTCGGCGTGCCGGTGGGCGACGTCAACCTGATCACCGGCGACACCGATATCGTCAAGGAGGGCGGCGGGTCGCATTCGGCCCGTTCCATGCGCCTTGCCGGGATCGTCATCGGCATCGCCACCGAGGCGATCGTCGCCCGGGGTAAGCGCATCGCCGCACATCTTCTCGAGGCCGCCCATGGCGAGGTGGACTTTGCCGACGGCCAGTTCACGGTCAAGGGCACCAATCGCGGGCTCGGCCTGTTCGAGGTGGCGGCGGCCGCCTTTGAGGCCCCGGGCCTGCCCGATGATCTCAAGGGACCGCTTGAGGCGGTCAGCGAGGAAACCGTGCGCATCGGCGCCTTTCCCTATGGCTGCCACGTCTGCGAGGTGGAGGTAGACCCGGCCACCGGCTTCGTCGCCCTCGAGCGCTACGCCGCCGTCGACGATGTCGGGCGCGCCATCAACCCGCTGATCCTGCACGGCCAGAGCCACGGCGGCGCGGCCCAGGGGATCGGCCAGGCGATGGGGGAGCATTGCGTCTATGCGAGGGACACGGCCCAACTGCTTTCGGGTTCCTTCATGGACTATACGATGCCCCGGGCGGCAAGCCTGCCGAGCTTCGCCGTGGAGATCAGCGAGGTGCCCTCGCCGCGCAATCCGCTCGGCATCCGGGGCGGCGGCGAAGGCGGGACCACGCCGGCGCTGGCCGTGGTCGTCAACGCCATCGTCGATGCCCTTTCGCATCTCGGCGTGACCCATATGGAAATGCCGGCGACACCCCAACGCGTCTGGCGCGCGATCCGCGACGCCGAGGCCGGCCCGGGAACATAGCCCACTGGCCCGGGCAGCTAGCGCCACCGGGCCTTGCGCGGTGAACGCTGCGCGGTCAGTATCGGGGTCATGAATAGGGAGGATTTGATGATCAAGACCCAAGGTTTTTTGCACGTCACCATATCGGTGACCGACGTCGAGCGCGCGACCGCGTTTTACCAAAACCTGCTGGGGTGCGAGCTGGTCCGCCAGAACACCAAGAAGACCATGTCTTTCATGAAGACCGGCGAGGATTTCTTCGTGCTGACCAAGATGCCCAACCACGTCAAGCCGAACCTGCCGGGGCCGCTGGACCTGGAGACGACGCTGTTCCATCACGCCATGATCGTGGAGCCCGATGAGTGGGACCGGGCGATTGAATATTTCGAGGCGGAGGGCATCGAGTACTACATCTGCACCGGGGACGGCCACACCACCTTCCCGGGCCGCCGCCACGCCTATATCCAGGATCCCGACGGCAATTGCATCGAAATCGTCACCACCTCCAGCCTCGATGCGGTGGAGGTGGGCGTCCCGCGCCGCAGGCCCCCACCGGAGCCCTAAAATTAACCATGGGTCCCGCGCCGCTACCCAAAAAACCGTTATTTTCCACGGCTGAAAATATTTAAATTAATGACCCGTTAACCATAACCATTGGTTGCCCGCGGGCGAAGGGCGGGCAATACTTGGCTGCGGACAACGATCCGTGAAGGGAGGCCTAAGTACCCAAGTGATTTACGCGTTTATGATATTGGCGGCATTTACGCCGGTGTTCCTGTGGGTCAAGTACCTCCATGAGCGGATCGGGATGGCCACGCCGTTCACGCATCTCTGGCCCGCCTTTCTGGCGGGGATGGCGATCTCCTACCCGGCGCTCTTGATCGAGACTTTCCTGATCACGTCGCCGGCGGTGTCGTTTGCCTGGCTCCACGACCTTGCCTTGGTGCGGGCGGTGACCCTCGACGGGGAATTCGCGGATCACTTCGTGCGCGCCTTCGTGTTGGGCGGGTTGGTTGAGGAAGCCCTCAAGCTGATGACCGTTTTGGCCCTCCTCTGGGTGTTCAGAAGCACCGTGCGTCCGGTATCCCTGATTCTCTTGGCCGCCACCGTGGGCGGCGCCTTCGCCGCCGTTGAAAACGTCCTCTTTTCCGCGAATTCGGTGCATTGGGGCCATATCGCGACCCTGCGGGCCCTGGTCTCATTGCCCGGTCACGTTTTCCTCGGAATCATCATGGGGTTTTTCCTTGCCTGCGCCTGGAAAGGGCGCTTGCGGGTCCCGATGGCGTGCTTGGCGTTTTTGGTTCCCGCGCTGCTCCACGGGACGGCCAACTACCTCCTCTCCGTGGGTTCGCCCGAACTCGGCGCGCCCGGCTTGGTCGAGGCCCTGGCGCGGCAGTCCTACGGTTTCGTATTGATCGCCCAAGCGCTGTTCGCGGTCATGATTTTGGCCCGCGTTTCATGGCTGGATTCGGGCGCGGCCGGTGAAGGGGGCACCCGGCAGCCCTCGATGGAACGCCGCTATGGCGGCCTGAGGCGTGCCTTCTGGGCCCAGGTGGCCTTGATCATCGG
Organism: Alphaproteobacteria bacterium; assembly: GCA_027292975.1. GTDB lineage: Bacteria > Pseudomonadota > Alphaproteobacteria > SMXQ01 > SMXQ01 > SMXQ01. Next base: position 5,226 of record JAPUGG010000198.1, read on the forward strand.
CGTGTTCGGCGTCATCAACCTGCTGCTGATCGCCTCCGGCCCCACGTGGCCGGTCCTCGCGCTCGACGCGAGCAACACCTTCCTCATCGGCGCCTTGTCGCTGCTCTATGCCCTGGTGATCTGGGGTCACGCGCAAACCCCGGCGGCGGGGCTGTCGACCCCACGCTGAGCGCCTTCTTCCTGGCTTTCTTGCCGCCGATGGAAATCTTTGACCGCCGGCCCGGCCGATGTGACAACGCCCTACCTTGTTGGTAAAATTGTCCCGGCCAAATGGTTCAATTTGGCCGGAATTTGCTCTAGAACCGAGCGGTAACCACAATGGACGAACTTGTCGAAAGACTTTCCAAGCTCGATGCCTGTACGGTTTCCGACGCGCTGGACCGGCTGGGCCTCAGGGGGGCGACGCTGGGTATTTTACCCATGTGGCCGTGCCCGCGCATCTCGGGCCGGGCGGTGACGGTGAAGCTCAAACCCCAGGGCGGCGTCCCGCCGAAACGCCATCTCGGCACCGAGGCCATCGAAGCGGCCCAGGCGGGCGACGTGCTGGTGATGGAGCTCTCGGGGCGCACCGACGTGCCGGGCTGGGGTGGGTTGCTGTCCCTCGCCGCCCAGGTCAAGGGACTGGCCGGGATCGTCATCGACGGCGCCTGCCGGGACATCGACGACAGCGCCGAAGCGGGCTTTCCGGTGTTCGCCAAGGCGGTGGTGCCGATCACCGCCCGCGGCCGGGTGGTCCAGGACAGCGTCAATCAAGAGATCGCCTTCGCCGGGACCCAGGTGCATCCCGGCGACCTGGTGGTGGCCGACGGTAGCGGCGTGATCATCGTTTCCCAGGCGAGCGCCGAGGAGGTGATCGATGCCGGCGAGGAAATCGCCGCCCGCGAGGCGGCCATGACCAAGGCAGTCCGCGACGGGATGTCCATCGTCGAGGTGTTGGAAAAGGGCGGCTACCAATCGATGTTGGATATAGGAAAGGCGGGCGACGGTTGATGGACAGGACCATCGAGCCTTCAAAACCCTTTCGGCGGCGGTGTTAGGATAAGCCATGGAGAAATCCTCCCAAGCGCCGTCGAATGTCATGACGGCGGAACTCAAGAGCGACCTCGATGAACTGGCGGTGGCGTGCCGCATCCTCGAGATGGAGGGCCATGGCAGCCGCATGCTCGGCCATATGGCGCTGCGTGATCCCGGGGGAAGGGGGGTGTGGCTGAAACGCGCGGGTCTCGCCCTCAGCGAGGTATTTGATCACCGCGATTTCGTGCTTATCGATTTCGACGGCAAACAGCTCGCCGGCGACGGCAAGCGCCACAGCGAATGGCCCATCCACACCGAAATCATGAAGCGGCGCGACGACATCTTTGTCACCGCCCATAGCCATCCCTTCCACGGCCGTGTTTTTTCCGCCGCCACCGAGCCGCTCCGGCCGGTCGCCAATGCGGGCATCTATTTCACGGTCCCGCCGCCGCGCTTTGAGTTGACCTCGGAACTGATCCGCACGGTAGACGTCGCCGCCGCCATGGCCGAGGCATTGGCCGACAACCCCGCCATCTTCCTGCGCAACCACGGTGTCGTCTTTTGCGGCGAGTCCACCGCGCAAGCCACCATCATGGGCATTCGCCTGGAAGAGGCCTGCCGCGAGCATTTGACCATGGCGGCGTCCGGCCTGGCCTGGTCTACCCCCGGGCCCGCGGAAGTGGCGCGCAAATCCAAGGGCATCGGTGGACCTGCGGCCATCCGCGCCAATTTCGAATTCCACCGCCGCCGGCTGGCGGCGCTGGAAGCACGCGGCCATCCGGCCTTTCCGGCCAGGCGGTTGGACGTGGGGCACTAGGCGGCGGCCGGGGGGACGACCCCTAGTCCATTAGCCCGAAAATTCGATGACGTCGAAGCCGTGGGCCTTATCGGTGATGTAGAGGAGGCCGCGATGGTCCATTTCCACGTCGTTGGTTTGCGGCGCCATCTGGCGGTCGCCGGGGACGGGAATGAAATAGCCCAGTTCCTCGGGTTGCTCGGGCGTGGAGAAATCGAGGATGCGCAATCCGGCCGCGAACCAAGTGACGAAGGCCACGTTGTTGTCGATGGTTTCGCGGAACTGATGGGCGCCGAAACGGATGCCGGTGCCGTGATAGGGTGAGGATTCCTCGCTCACGTGATGGGTGTGGATCAGCAACATGTTAGTGGGGTCGGTGACGTCGAAAACGTAGAGCGGCGCATGGGGCTCGTCCTCGTCGCCGCGGCGGTTGGACCGTTCCTCGTCGGTGGCGATGGCTATTACGCGCCCGTCGATGGGGTTGGGAATCTTCAAGAACGTGTGGCTCGGTTCCAGGGCCGGGGGATGGACGTCATAGGTGCCCAGGGTCTTGGGCTTGGTGATGTCCGCGATATCGATGATGGCGTAGCCCGATCCCCAGCATCCGGCGTACATCTGGTCGCCGCAGCGCAGCGCGTGATGGAGGCGGTGCTCCCTGCCTAACGGGTTGGGCTCCTCCCCGGCCGCGACGTTTTGGCCGGGCATCCACCATTGCGATATCTTCTCCGGCTTGGCCGGGTCGCCGATGTGGTAGATCTCCAAGATGTTGCCGACGAATCCTTCGGCCTCGGTGGACAAATAGAGGGTGGTCTCGTCCATGTCGAACCGGTGGACGCCCTTGCCGAAGGTTTTTTGGAAATGGATCAGCTTGGGATTGGATTTATCGGCGATATCGTAAATACGAAAGCCGCCATCGTCGTAGGGTTGGCCGGTCACCGGGCGCTCTTCGCTGTTGACCACCATGATGTCGCCCACCACCCGGACCTTATGGGAATGGGACTGCTTGTTTTGCAGCATGATGGTGGTCAGCAGCTTGGGGTCGCGGGGATCGGAAATATCGAGGATGGAGGTCCCCTCTGGCCCGTACATATAGCCGAGATAGGCGGTATTGCCCTCGATTGTGACTTGGCCGGCGCCGCTCAACCCCATGCGGCAGAGGTGTTTGACGTTGGCCGAGCCCATGGGGCCGGAATCATCCATCAGGGGTAATGCTTCGGACATGGTGTCCTCCCTTAGTTCATTGGTGTTTGGGGCCTCGGCTTGCGGTCCAGGCGTCCCTTCTTTGCCCCAACAATTGCGACCTTGCGCGCCCCTGTCAATGGCCCTCGGGTTTGAGGCCATTGGACCGGCCGGGCCCGCGGCCCGCTCCAACCCACCGTGAGGGCCTACCCCGGCGGCCAATTCGCGTGACAAGGCCCGGCGCGGCAACTAACGTGAGGGGCCAAGAGGCCCGGAGGTGTGGCTTTTGCGGGCCATGAGATAAAATTCTTCAAGCACAAAGATCATTCAGGGAGGTTGCCATGCGTAAGATCGTTCTTTCGACCATTGCGGCGTTGGTCGCCGGTGTCCTGGCCGGGCCCGTCGCGCCCGCCGACGCCGCTTCCACCGCCGATTTTTACAAGGGCAAACGGCTGAGGTTCCTGATCGGTTTCGGCACCGGTGGGGGCTACAATCTCTATTCGCGCCACGTGGCGCGCCACATGGGGCGGCACATCCCCGGCAAGCCCAGGTTCATCGCCCAGAACATGCCGGGCGCGGGTTCCATGCGGCTGGCCAACTACCTTGCCGTACGGGCACCCAAGGACGGCACCGTGATCGGCATGATCAGCCAGGCGCTCCCCTTGTCCCAGTTGCTCAAGTACA
>JAPUGG010000199.1 GCA_027292975.1 Alphaproteobacteria bacterium
CTGACCGGCATGCGCCACTTCCGCCATTAGGGCAATTTCCGGCCAAATTGAACCATTTGGCCGGCGTGGGATCGCGGGCGACGGCGTCACCTTCCCGACCGGTTGCTTGTGCCCGGTTCCTTGAGCGGCCAGAGGATCACGAATCCGACCACGAAGAAGGCCAGCACCGTGGCCATCCCGGCGCGTTGACTATCGAATGCGGTGGTCGCCCAGGCGAAGAGGAACGGGCCGACGAACGCTGTCGCCTTACCAGAAAACGCGAAAAGACCGAACATCTCCGCCCGCATGTCGGGCGGCGCCATGCGCGCCATGAGCGACCGGCTCGCCGCCTGGGCGGGGCCGAGAAAGATCCCGATGGCCGCGCCGAGGATCCAAAACCAAAGTTTCGCCTGAACCACTAGGATTAGGCCGCCCAACAGTGTGAGCCCGGCAAGGGCGAGGAGGATGGTGCGCCGGGCACCGATCCAATCATCGACCCAGGCGAATCCGGCGGCGCCGAGCCCGGCGGTGAGATTGAGGACGATGCCGAACAGGATGACCTCTTCCACCTCCATCCCCCAGGTGACACGGGCATAGATCCCGGCGAAGGCGAACAGGGTGTTGAGCCCGTCGGTATAGATCATCCTGGCGACCAGGAAGCGGAAGATTCCGGGCCGTCCGCGAAGCGCCCGGAAGGTTCCCGCCAACTGGACCAAACCGAGGCGCACCGCGGCTATCGCGCCGGGACCGGGGCCGGTCTTGTCGGGGACCATCAGGAACAGGGGCAGGGCGAACACGGCGGTCCAGGCGGCGGCGATGGGGGCGGCGATGCGCACGTGTTCCCACGCCGTTCTGTCGAGGCCGAAGGGAAGCGCCTCGGCCTGAACGAAACCCAGCAGCACGATCAACAGACACACTAGGCCGCCGCCGTAGCCCAGCCCCCAGCCCCAGCCCGAGAGACGCCCCAGGCGGTCTTCCGGGCAGATCTCCGGCAGCATGGCGTTGTAGAAGACGATCGCCAGTTCGAAGGCGAAATTGGCAACGCCAACCAGGACCAGGGCGAGAAGGATCCAATCCGGCCCGGGGCGAACCCACCATAAAGAAGCGGTCGCGCCGATGCACAGGATGGTAAAAGCCCCAAGCCAGGGCTTGCGTGCGCCGCTGCAGTCGGCGATGGCGCCAAGCACCGGCGAGGCGACGGCAATGGCGAGCGCCGATGCGGTGATCGCCGCGGCCCAAAGGCCGGTGCCCTGTACCGGCGTGACGGCCACGCCGCGGACGAAATAAGCGGCGAATACGAACGTGAGAATGACCGCGGGAAACGATGAGTTGGCCCAGTCGTATAGGCACCAGGCGACCCGCGCGCGGCGTCCGGCACCGGAAAAGTGCATTAGCTCCCCACCAGCAGCCTGAGCCGGCGGACCGCCACCGCGATCATGGCGATATCGGGCGTGCCCGAGGCCCGCATGTCGGCCAACATCTGCTGGACCCGGTCACCCGCCGCCTTGTGGGCATCGGTCCAGATGTCGACCACCACCTCGGCCGCCTTGATGCCGCCGGCGGCATCCATGACATGGGTCACCAGATCGAACTGGAGCCCGTAGAGCTCGTCCACCATGGACTGAACCGCCTGGCGCTGCCAGGGGGTCTGGGCTTCGATCGCCCGCGCCGCATCGCGCAGCCAATCGAACCCGAAACGCGCGCCAATGCCGAAATAGACCCGCGCCGCGTCGGTCACCGCGGTGGCGTCGCCGCCGGCCACGCGGACGATATCCAGCGCCGCGCCCATCAGCGGCAGGCGGGCGATCCCACCGGCCAGGCGCGCCGGCATGCCCTTGTCCTCGAAATCCCTTCGCCGCGCCTCCACGAAGGCCAGATCGTTTGCCGAGCCCACATCGGCGAGGCACCGGCCCAAGGCCTCGATGCACGGCTGGAACAGGGCGACGTTATGGGTGATGTCCAGGGGATGGTGACCGTGCCGAAGGAACCAAAGGGAGGCCCGTTCGATCAACGCCTTGATGTCGATCAGGGCCGCGGTCTGCACCTCTACATCGAGCTTGTTGTCCAGCGCCTCGATGTCCCGCCACAAGGCCTCGCAGCCGAAGGCGTCGCGGACGATGGTGAACGCCCGGGCCACCGCCGGCGCCGGTCGGTCGCCGCGTTCCTTGAGATCGTTGACGAAGGTGAATCCCGCCCGGTTGACCACCTGGTTGGTGATCGAGGTGGAGATCAGCTCGCGCCTCAGACGGTGATTGGCGATGGCCTTGGCGTAGGTCTTGCGGACCGGTGTCGGGAAATAGGCGACCAGGTCATTGACCAGCAACGGATCATCGGGAAGGTCGCTTTCCAGCAGCTCGTCATAGAGCGCCAGCTTGGCATGGGCCAGCAACACCGAGGTTTCCGGCCGGGTCAGGCCCAAGCCCGAATTGCCGAGCCGGGCGAGGCCTTCCTCGTCGGGCAGCACGTCGATGCTACGGTTGACGCGGGTCGCGCGCTCCAAGGCACGGATCAGCCGGGCAACGTTGGGCAGACGGTCGGCGGCTTCGGCTTCGGCGACGGTCAGTGCGCCGGTCTGCAGGTAATTGTCGCGCAGCACCAACTCGGCCACCTCGTCGGTCATGGCGGCAAGCAACTTGTCCCGCTTGGCCATGGTCAGGCGCTTGTCGGCGACAACCTGGCCGAGCAGAATTTTTATATTGACCTCGTGGTCCGAGCAATCGACACCGGCGGAGTTGTCGACCGAATCCGTGTTGAGACGCCCGCCGGCGCGCGCGTATTCGATCCGTCCCAACTGGGTGATGCCGAGATTGGCGCCTTCCCCCAGCACCTTGCACCGCAGGTCGCGTCCGTCGACGCGGGTTTGGTCGTTGGCCCTGTCGCCGGCATCGAGGTGGCTTTCCGCCGACGACTTGACGAAGGTGCCGATGCCGCCGAACCACAACAGGTCGACATCGGCGCCCAACAGCCGCTTGATCAGGTCATCGGGAGCGATGGCGCTCTGGTTGGTCTCGAGAAGGGCCTTCATCCGCGGCGAAAGCGGCACCGACTTGGCGCTGCGTTGGAAGATACCGCCGCCCTTGGAAATGAGCCCCTTGTCGTAATCCGTCCAGGTCGATCGCGGCTTGCGGAACAGGCGGCGGCGCTCGGCAAGGCTCTTGCCTGGATCGGGGTCGGGATCGATGAAGATATGCATGTGGTTGAACGCCGCCAGCAGTTTGATGTGGCGCGAGAGCAGCATGCCGTTGCCGAACACGTCGCCGGCCATGTCGCCGACTCCGACCACGGTGAAATCGTGGCGCTGGATATCGTGGCCCAGTTCCCGGAAATGTCGTTTGACCGATTCCCACGCGCCGCGCGCGGTGATACCCATCTTCTTGTGGTCGTAGCCGACCGACCCGCCCGATGCAAAGGCATCGTCCAACCAAAATCCGTATTCCCGCGCGATGCCATTGGCGATGTCGGAAAAGGTCGCCGTCCCCTTGTCGGCGGCCACCACCAGGTAGGGATCGTCGCCGTCCTCACGCACAACCCCCTGGGGGGCGATCACGCGGTCCCCGTCCCGGTTGTCGGTGATGTCCAGCAGACCGCCGATCAGCGTCTTGTAACAGGCGATGCCTTCGGCGATGAACGCCTCGCGGCCGCCTTCGGTGGGCGGGTGCTTGACCACGAACCCGCCCTTGGCGCCGACCGGGACGATCACCGGGTTCTTGACCGTCTGGGCCTTCATCAGGTCCAGGATCTCGGTGCGAAAATCTTCGCGCCGATCGGACCAGCGGATGCCGCCCCGGGCGATCGGGCCGCCCCGCAGATGAATGCCCTCCATGCGCGGCGAATAGACGAAGATTTCACGCCAGGGCCGTGGCAGGGGCAGTTCGTCGATAGCTTCGCTGTCCAGCTTGAAGGAAACGTATGGCTTCAACCCGCCAGCCTCGGTCTTCTGGTAATAATTGGTCCTGAGGGTCGCCAGTACGAGGTTGAGAAAGCGTCTCAAAATCCGATCCTCATCGAGGCTCTCGACCGAATCCAGGGCCTCCTCGTATTCCACCTTCAACGTGACCGCGCGGGTTTCCGCCTTGTCACGGTCGGCGGGATCGAACCGCGTCGCGAACAAATCCACCAGCAAGCGGGCAAACCCCGGGTTGGAGGCGAAGGTCTCGATCATGTAATCCTGGGAGAACGGCGCCCGGGCCTGGCGCAGATACTTCGAATAGGCCCGGACCAGCACCACCTCTCGCCAGCCCATGGCTTCCGTCAAGACCAGCTGGTTGTAGCCGTCATCCTCGATTTCGCCCCGCCACAGCCGGGCAAAGGCCTGTTCGAATTTTTCCTTGAGCTCGGCGAATTCGGGCCCTTTGCCGCCTTCGGGGGAGACGCGGCGCTGCATACCGAAATCGTGGATCCAGACGGTTCCCGCCCCCACCGGCACGACTTCGAAGGGAATTTCCTCGATCACCCTGAGACCCATGTTTTCGAGCATGGGCAAGACATCGGACAGGGGCAGCGGGTCTCTGGAATGGTAGATTTTAAGGCGCAGCTCATCGGCGGCGGCGCCCTGGCGGCGATAGAGGTTGAGCGCCACCTCGCCGCCGGCCAAGGCCTGTTCGGCCATTTCGATGTCGTGGACCGCCTGGGAGGCGGAGAATTTTTCCCTGTAGGCGGCGGAAAACGCGCGCTGGTAGCGGGTGAACAGCACCACGCCCTCGCGCTCGCCGTGGGCCGCGACGAGAATGTCGTGAAGATCCTCGGACCATGAACGCGCCGCGACCGCCAGGTCGCGCTCGACGGCCTCGCGGTCATAGGCGCGAACATCCCCCGGTTGCGTCTTGACGATGAAATGGACCCGGGCCAGGGGTTCATCGCCGATATGGGTGTAGTAGGCCGAAATCGTGCCGTCCATGGCACGGCAAAGGATTTCTTCGAACCTTTCGCGCAAGGACGATTCAAAACCCGCCTTGGGCGTGAAGACCAGGCATGAGATGTAGCGCTCCAGCGGGTCGTGGCGCACGAAGAGCGCGGTGCGCTGGCGTTCCTGGAGATGCAGAATCCCGACCCCGGTCTCCATCAGATCCTGTGCAGATATTTGGAACAACTCATCCCTCGGGTAAGTCTCGAGGATGTGCAGCAACGCCTTGCCGTCATGGCTGGTGCGGTCGAACCCGGCATTGGTCATCACACGATCGATTTTGCGGCGCAGAATGGGGATGAACCGCGGACTCAGGGAATAGGCGTGAGAAGTGAACAAGCCGACGAAGCGGTGTTCGCCGGTCACCCGGCCGCGCCGGTCCAAGGTTTTTATGCCGATGGTGTCCATATGCACTGCGCGGTGCACGTTGGACCGCCGGTTGCCCTTGGATATCGTCACCAGGCCGGATTTCGCGAGGGCACGGCGCACCTTGGCCGAAAGCCGCTCGTCATCGGTCTGGAACACCCGGGCCTTGGGATCGGCCAGGATGCCAAGGCCCGATCCCCCGACGATGGCATCGGCGGCGGTGACGTTGTTACGCAAATCGTATCGCCGGTAGCCGAGGAAGGTGAAATGGTCGTCGTCGATCCAGCGCAGGAACGCGCGCACTTCCTGAAGGGCCTCGTCGCTGATCCCGGGCAGGTGACCAGGGAATTCGCTGATGATCTCGCCAAGCCGGGCGCGCATGGACCTCCAGTCCCTGACCGCCACGCGGACGTCGTGCAGCACGGGCGTGAGCGCGCGTTTGAGCGCGGCCATTTCCCAGGTCGTCGCCTGTCTGTCGAGGCCGACATGAATGAAGGATTCTCGCGCCGGGTCCGCGCCGGGGGGCGCGATGCGCGTGATCACCCCCTTGGCGCCGCGCTTGACGGCGATCACCGGATGGATCAACAACCGCACGCCGTAGCCCCGGCTGTTGAGGGCGCCGGTCACCGAATCGACTAAGAACGGCATGTCGTCGTTGACGATCTCGATGGCGGTGTGATCGGAATCCCAGCCGTGCTCTTTCCGCGAGGGGTTGTAGACCCGGATCAACGCGCGGCCCGGCTTGCGGGTCCGGCCGAAATCAAGCATCGCCATCGCCTGACCGGCGAGGTCGGCATCGCTCAGGTTAGCCACGTCGTCATGGGGTGCCCGCGCATAATAGGCCCGCACGAAATCCTCGGCGAGCCGGGCGCGGGCGCCCTTGCGGCCACGTTTGACGATGCGGGTGATGCGCGCCGCCAGCTTGCGGGTCTTTCCATCGATAACTTCGGCCATGGCCCTATCCCCTACTCGAACCGGTTTGCGAAATACCGTCGTTTGCCCAATAAATTCAACGCATCGCCTGGCAAACCCCCGCTGCCCTCCAAGGACTAGTTAAATATGGTTAATTCTTTGTTATGGCAATGATCGCGTGACGCCCGGGGCCATGGTGCCGGGGGTCATCGAGTATCCGTTCAACCCTATTCGCGAACCTCGTCCACCAGCTCCCAACCACGCTGCTGATGTCGCCAGAGAATCCAAAGGCTGAACATTATCATGGCACTTGCGATGGTTGGCCGTACGGCGCCTTGCATCATGAAAAGCGGGACGGCAAGGCAGATCGCCATGGCCGACGGATAAACGAGTGTCCACCGGACCTTTCCCCTGAGCTTCTGGTAATGGGGGAAGAAGATCGAGAAAGCGCCGAGGATCAGGAAGAACAGCGACCAGGGGCGGGTCAGAAACAGGGTCAGGTCATCGCTGGTCGACAGCGCCCGGTTGAGGTTCAGCTCGGCGATATGCCCCAGCACGACACCGAGGATCATCGGCGCCAAGGGGAATCCCATGGTCTTCATGATCAGCCCGAGCACGCCGAAAATGAGCAGCGTCCACAGGTCGAAGACGATGTTGTTCAGCGCGAAAATCCCGATCCCGCAATAAGCCAGGATGATGCCCGTCAGGATATACATCCGGACCTGGGTCACCAGGACGAAAGCGCGCAGGCAGATCGCCTGCATGGCCACCATGATGAAGTTGGCCAAGAAGAACGCCAGGAAGATGCCATAGGCGAGCTTGGGCTCATCACTGATAAAGGTGGGGCTTGGAATGACGTCATGGATCAGCAGGGCGCCCAGCATGATCGCGGTCACGATGTCGCCGGGGATACCGAGCGCCATCATGGTGATGAGCGCGCCGCCGGCGGTGGCGTTATTGGCCGATTCCGGCGCGATGATTCCCTCGGGCGTTCCGGTACCGAATAATTCCGGCGTTTTGGAGGCCTTCTTCGCCTGATCGTAGGCCAGGATATTGGAGATCGATCCGCCCGCGGCGGGCAAGATGCCGGTAAACACACCAATCAGCGACGAGCGGATCAGATTACCCCAGCGGCTTAGCACCTCGCGGATGGCCTGGGCGTGTTCGATGCGGACCGCCTCGGCGCCAGGCGGCATCAATGGTTGCCGGGCCGCCTGCCGATCCTGGATATCGCTGAGAAGCTGGCTGAAGGCGAATAGGCCAACCAGGACCGGCAGAAACGCGAATCCCTGCTCGACCGGTTCAAAGCCAAAGCTGAACCGTTCCACGCCATTGATTTCGTCCGAACCCACGGTGGCCACGAGAAGCCCGAGCGTGCCTGCGACCAGCCCCTTGACGAGATTGTCTCCCGACAGGCTCGCCGTGATGGTGAGCGCGAAGAGCACCAGGGATAAGAAATCCCATGGTCCGAATTCCAGCCCGATGCGGGCGAGCTGGGGCGCCAGCGTCATCAACAGGATGGCACTGATAACGCCGCCAAAAAATGACGCCCAGACGCCGATCCCGAGCGCCAGTCCCGGTTGCCCTTTTCGGGCCATGGGAAAGCCATCGAAGGTGGTCGCGACCGAGGATGGTGTGCCGGGAATGCCGGTCAGGATGCCGGCCATGAGCCCGCCCGAGAGCCCGCCGACAAAGACCCCCAACATGGTCGCAAGGCCCTGGATGGGGGACATGCCGAATGTAAACGGCAGGGTGAGCACGATCGCCATGGTAATGGTGAAGCCCGGAATGGCGCCGGCAATCAGGCCCGCGGCGACGCCGAGCACCATCAGCGCCATTGTTGGGACCGTGAAAAGGGCATCGGCGGCGGCGATTATGTTTTCGATGATCACGGCGCG
>JAPUGG010000002.1 GCA_027292975.1 Alphaproteobacteria bacterium
CACCGTTTGGACGAAGGTGCCCAGGCAGCCGAAACCGTGCGCGCTGCCGCACGCCAGGCCTTTCTGTCTTATCGATCCGTCGCTGTCCTGATTGGCCAGCGGCTGATCGGCTTCAAGGAGTTTTCAAAGTAGTCGTGGTGAAAAACAAAGCAACTCTCAACCGGCGCGACGTGGTGGCCGGTATCCTGAGCGATCGTGATCAGACCTTGGTCGTTACCGGACTGGGATCATCCACTTGGGATGTTGCGGCGGCTGGCGACACTCCAAATAACTTTTACCTGTGGGGAGCCATGGGCGGCGCCGCCGTCTTGGGACTGGGACTGGCCCTTGCGCAACCGGAGCGACGCGTGTTGGTGATAACCGGTGATGGTGAAATGCTGCTTGGATTGGGATCTCTCGCGACAATTGCCGTTGCCGCACCGGCCAATCTCGCCGTTTTGGTCATTGATAATGAGCATTATGGAGAAACCGGGATGCAGGAAAGCCACACCGCCTCGGGCGTCGATCTCGTCGGCATGGCGGCAGCGGCCGGATGGTCCAAAAGTACTTGCGCCTGGACTGAAAGCGACATGAACGCCTTAACGCCTGACCTTTATCATGCGCCTGGCACTGTCTTTGCGGTCGTCAAAGTAAATTGTCAGCCGGTGCCTTTGGAATTACCGATGCGAAACGGCACAGCGTTAAGCGCCCGGTTTCGCCAGGCCCTTTTAGGTGACGCTGCATTCGAATAAATCAGATTGTTTAGTGATAAAAATAAACGTGGAATAAGTTTACGAACCTATGGGAGTGCGGAATGAGCAAGGCAGGCGGCGGATCAGGCGTAAAAACCAAAGCAGCCCGCATCATCCAAGCCGCCCGCGCCGCCGGCCAGACCACGCTGTCGGAATATGACAGCAAACGGGTACTCAAGCTCTACGGCGTGCCGACCTCAAAGGAAGTGCTGGTCACCAGCCAGACCGCCGCCAGGACGGCCGCATCGAAAATCGGCTATCCGGTGGTCTTGAAGGCGTGCTCGGCGGACGCCACCCACAAGACCGAGTTGGGGCTGGTCGCCGTCGGCCTCGGCACCGGGAAAGAGCTCATGGAAGCCTTCCGGCTCATCAGGAAGCGCGCCGGGCCTGACTATGACGGCGCCTGGCTGGTGCAGGAAATGGTCTCAGGCCAGCGCGAGGTGATGATCGGCATGGTGCGCGATGCCCAGTTCGGCCCGTCGGTCATGTTCGGCCTCGGCGGCATTTTCACGGAGATCCTGCAGGATGTGAGCTTCCGCGTGGCGCCGGTCAGAAAGCGTGATGCGCTGGACATGATGGCGGCCATCCGGGCCCACCGAATTCTCGACGGCGTGCGCGGCATGAAGCCGGTGGACCGCCATGTCATGGCCCAAGCCATCATGGCGCTGGGCCGCATCGGGTTGGATTTCCCCGAGATTTCCGAGATCGACGTCAACCCCATGATCATCCGCGGCAGCCGGCCGGTGGCCGTCGACGGTTTGATCGTGCTGGGAGAATGAAGCTCCCATGACCGGAATCATGGAAAATTTCTTCGCACCCAAATCGGTGGCCGTGATCGGCGCGTCGGCGACCACCGGCAAGCCCGGCAACGTGGTGATCAAGAACATTCGCGACAACGGGTTCAAGGGAAAGCTGTATTTGGTCAACCCGCGGGGCGGGCGCATCGAGGGCTTGGCGGTGTGTACCTCCATAGACGAACTGCCACACGGCATCGACCAGGCCATCGTCACCCTGCCGGCGGTGGCGGCGCCCGACACGGTGCGGGCACTGGGTGCCAGGGGCATCCCCGCCATCGTGCTGGCGGCCAGTGGCTTCGCCGAGGTGGACCAGGTGGGTGAGGCGCTGCAGGCCGAACTCGGCGCCGCTATCAGGGAATCCGGCGTGCGGGTGATTGGCCCCAACACCACCGGTCATGTCTCGACGCCGGCCAACTTCACGTCCAGCTTCTTCCCCCTCGGCAAGGTGCCAGGCGGCCACATCTCCTACATCACCCAGACCGGCAACTTCTGCGGCATCAGCTTGCGCCATATCATGTCGGCGGAGAATTTCGGCGTGTGCCGGGTGGTCGGTCTCGGCAACAAGGCCGACGTGGAGGAAAGCGAACTGCTCGACTATCTCGGCGATGATCCCGAGACCCATGCCATCCTGCTCTACCTGGAAAGCATCAAATATCCCAAGCGGTTCCACCGCGTCGCCTCACGGGTAACCAGGAAGAAACCGGTGATCCTCTTAAAGGGCGGTGCGTCGGACGAGGGCGCGGCGGCGGCCCAGGCCCATACCGGCTCGCTTGCCGGCAACGGCCGCGTGGTGGACGGCGCCATGGAACAGGCCGGCGTGACCCGCATCCACAAATATTCCCAGCTCTTCCACGTGGCCAAGGCGCTGGCCGCCATGCCGGTCCCCGCCGGCAACCGGGTTTCCTTCCTGTCGCCCTCCGGCGCATTCACCGTGTGCATGACCGATTACTGCCGCGCCATTGGGCTCGAGGTGCCTCAGTTGGAGGAAATTACCTGCAAGCGGCTGCAGAATTTCGCCCCTCCATTCATCCGCATGCGCAACCCGGTGGACATCTTCGGCAGCGCCGGGCTGGTGGGCTACGAGAAGGCCTATGGCGATGCGCTGGACGCGGTGCTATCGGATCGCAACATCGACGCCGCGGTGGTGATCATGATGCTGACCACTGAATCCGGCATCCCCGGTTACGACTTCCTGGTGAAATTGGCCAGAAAACACCGCGCCAAACCGTTCTACGTGACCTTTATGGGCCAGCACGAACACAACGTCGCCGCCAAGGCGTATCTAGAGCCCCGCGGCGTGCCCTGCTACATGCTGGTCGAAGAGCCCTTCGAGGTGCTCTCGGTGCTCAGCCGTTGCCGCAGATCGCTCGGGCGGTAGCGGCTCATACGGCCGGCATGACGCCGCTGCGGATGGTATCGAGTAGTTGGGGGCGATCAGACATGCCTACTCAGCTAAATTGTCAGTTTCCGTGCGATCATTTTATTCCTGCACCCAGCGATCTCAGGAAACAAATCCATCCTCATGATCCTCTTCAGCGCGGGGGAGGGGGGGACAAAAAATATATCCCACCCCTTCATTGAACTGGTTGGTAACTGGAGCACTGGAATTAGTCTGCAAATACGAAATCACCATTAGCCGGCCTTTGGAAAGTAGGTGCCACGCCCAATCGCGACCAGCGAGTTCTTTTCGTCAAACACATCGATGTCCGCGACCGCAACGGTCCTACCCATCCGCCGCGCGCGCGCGGTTGCCGTCAAGGCATCACCCACGGCTGGTTTGAGATAGTCGATTCTGATATTGATCGTTGGCACGCCACCGCCGACCATCATGCCGACGACAAAATCGCCAATGGTGTCAATGAATGAGGCAATCGGGCCGCCGTGGAATTGTTTGGTTCCGGCACGCCGTTCCATCGATGGATTCAAGGGCATACTGACGGTCAATTCCATCGCGTCGTAGTCGAGAGACTGAACCTGCAACTGGAGTCCCGAAATAAACGGTGAACGATCGAACATCGCCTGAATCTGTTCCGCCGTGAGGCGTTCCACGGTTTTTTCCTGCATGTCTGCTTATCCATTGCTCATTGTGAATTTCAGGGTTTCAGAACGACTTTGCCGAAGACCTCGCGTTCCTCCAACATTTTAAAGGCGTCGCTGACCTCCTTCAGAGGCATCATGATTAGCTCTAACGGCAACACCATTGGAGTTCAAGAACCGATTGGCGATGCGGAGATTTGGGGCCATTGCGGGCCCACGCTCTGGTAAGGCATCGGTGGCGTTTTGAATATCAGGGTGTAGTAGGCGACATTCATGTGGCCGTTATCGTCGACCCATTCTTATTTGACCGGTTCCCGCCAACGGGACAGGGGCGCCTACCATTCGCTGATAGGTTTGCTCGACCGCAGCCCCGAACCAGATTACTGGGACGACTTCTTCCTGCCCCGCTGTAAGCTATTGACCACTGCAGAAATCGAGGCCGTCGCCGCCTGGGTGCCTTGGTTACAAGCCGTCGATCCCGATGCATACCACTTCAATACATTCGAGAGGGTTCAGGCAACTTTGACACTGTTAAGCGAAAAACAATTCGACGATTAAGAATTATGAGTTTTAGCCACTTCGTCCGCGCATGCTCAAAAGCGGACGTTAGGTTAACAAGCCTTCCCTCAAGACCCTTTGGCACGAACTAAGCAAGTGGACCACTCGGTGGGCGGCGGGCCATCGGGATTCGGAAGCAAGAGAACCCGGAACGCAGAGTTTAGCGGACCAGCGATGCCCGGCAATCCCTGCCTTGCGTTGCCGATATTATGGACTTTCGTTGCCGAGCGCGGGCACTTCGTGGGCGGGATAAACGATCAGCGCGCTTCCCAAGGCCTCATCGGGTTCGACGATCAATCGGTTCGGCTCATCAACCGCCAAACGGACAGATTGCGCGCGCATGAATTCACGCGTCTTTGCGAGATCGCGCGACACCAACCCGATGGCCACCGTTGCCGGTGCTTCGGGCATTGCCTGGATGCCCAATTGCCGGGGCACATCCTTTGGTTCGAAAAAGGTCAGTTTTCCGCGATCGAGCGGTACGCTCATGCCGGTCTCCGTCTCGATCGCGGAGCGGCCGGTAAATTTCGCCAGCCGCCCGGCACTGGCCGCGGGATCGGCCACCGAGAACACCACCTCCGCAAGACCGATGAGGGCATTTGCCTCGGCCATATAACGCCGCTGCCAAACGTGTTCGGGCGTGTGGTGGGCCAGGGTCTGTATGCGCCCCTCGGGAATCGATCCGAACGCGGCGCGGACCACGGTAAAGGCCACTTCCACATCGGCGCCATCGGCGCCCTCGATGGTGCGCCGCAGATGAACCGTCGGCTGAATGCGGAAACCATCCCCGGCAAGCCGATCCGCCTCCCCTACCGCGTCGAACACACTAAAGGCGGTCAAATGAACGCCAATGTAACGATCCATTTCTCTTCTCAAGTGGGTGCCCACCTTTGTGTCCGTGCCTTCGACGGCGGTGAGGAATTCGAGATAGCCCTGTTCCAGGAGCGCCAGGCGATTGGCCGAACCCTGGGCGATGATCGCACCGGTTTCCGGGTCACGATCGCCATGGACCGAATACGGCGTCAGCGGGAAACCGAGGCGGCCGAACGCTCGGCCGACGTCATCCAGATCGGGGACGTACCAGCCGACGTGATCGAGGAATATCTCGCCGCCGGCCGGGAGTTGTCGGGCTCGCTTGGCCATCGTCTGATCGACCCGTTTGAGACCGCTAGGGGGTGACGACGACCTTGCCGATCACTTCCCGGTCCTCGATCAGGCGCAGCGCCTCGGCGGCTTGCGGTAGCGGGAAAGCCCTGGCAATGGGGACTTCCATCCGGCCTTCGGACAAATAACCCAGGAGGGCGGTCAGGTCCTCTTTCTCCCAGCTGTTGGAACCGCGGATATCGAACTCGAAGCTCCAGACGTAACGCAAATCCGTCGGCGGGTTGTAACTATCGGTCGCCCCACAGGTCATCAACCGGCCGCCGCGGCGCAAACAGCGCATGGATTGGACCCAGGTATCCCCGCCGGTAAAGTTGACGACCATGGTTACCCCGCCGACGTAATCCCGCCGGTGGGGCTTGTCGTACAAGTTCCAGATCTCTTTAACGAAGTCGGTTTCCTTGTAATTGATCACATGGTCGGCTCCCAGCTTCCGCAAGGCTTCCAACTTGGCCTCGGTGCTGCCACAGGCGACCACCTCGGCGCCGAAAATCTTCGCCAGCAGAAGGGCGCCGGTGCCGACGCCACCGCTGGCGCCGAGGATGAGAACCTTATCGTCGGCGCTGACCTGCCCCCGGGTCACCATCATCCGATGCGCCGTCCCATAGGCGACGGGAAGGCTGGCCGCTTGTTCGAACGAAACGCCTTC
Organism: Alphaproteobacteria bacterium; assembly: GCA_027292975.1. Classification (GTDB taxonomy): domain Bacteria; phylum Pseudomonadota; class Alphaproteobacteria; order SMXQ01; family SMXQ01; genus SMXQ01. Next base: position 5,934 of record JAPUGG010000002.1, read on the forward strand.
GGGGATCTTTAAGAGTTGATGCTGGGGCGCGCGGCAATACTCCGCCAGGCCGCCATGAATGGTCTCTCCCACCAGGCCTCCTTCAACCCGGTTTCGGGGGTCGATAAGGACCGCATCGCCAACCGACCAATCCTTGACCTCGGTGCCGGTCTCAATGATTTCACCGGCGACATCGAGGCCGCAAATGATCGGCAGCTTCAGCTTGATGCCGGGCATGCCGTTCCTCGTGAAGAGATCATGGTAATTGAGCGACGTCGCCTTGACGCCGACGATGACGTCATCGGGACCACAAACTGGGTCGGGGAAATTTTCCTCGTAAATGAGCTTGTCCATTTGGCCATGCTCATGCAGGACGACGGCTTTCATGATGTCTCCTTGGGTTGCACGAGAGCCCTAAGCGCTGGACGGTGAATGATAGACGCCCCGGCCGCTGGCCAAAAGCGTGCCTTGGGAATCGTAAACAAAGGCCTCGGCGTGTGAAAGGGCGCCAGGGTTATCCGCTCCTGGAGTTCTGCTTTGGTCATTTGGTTTTCAGCCACGTCACGTCCTCTGTCCGAAACAGGTTTCATCAGGGTTGATCACGGGCAAGGTCCCGCAAGGCATCGCGGTCGATTTTGTTGGTTCCCGTCAACGGTATTTTGGGCAGAATGAACACCCGCCGAGGATGGGCATAGGCGGGTCCGTTTTCAAGGGCGAAAGCCTTGATTTCGTCCTCATTGAGTTCCGCGCCATTCTCCAAAACGACGAATGCGTAGGGCGCCTCTCCCTTGGATTCGTAGGGGAAGGGAAGAACCACCGCTTGGGCGATTCCCGGGTGTTTTTCCAAAAGCGATTCGACTTCGCCCGGAAAGATGCTCTCGCCACCGCAGACAAACATGTCATCCACCCGGCCCAGGAAATAGAACCAGCCCTCTTCGTCCTGTCTCATGATGTCGCCGGAACGGTTCCAACCATCCTTGAATGATTCCGCCGATTCCTTTGGCAGATTATAATATCCGAGAGCCACGCCCGGATTGCGCAAGATAAGCTCGCCTTCGTGGCCGTTGGGCCCCCCTTCGAAACGGTATTCGCAGCCCGGGATGGGGTAACCGACACTGCCCACCGGGCGTGGGGTGCCTTCCGGGTGGAACCAGCCCAGCATGATCGGGCCCCCTTCGGTGGTTCCGTAATTCAGTTGAACGGCGGCATTGGGGAAGGCCTCCGATATTTCCACCAGCAACTGCTCGGAAGCCGGCGCCGACCCCATGCTGATGGTGCGGACGCCTGAAAAATCGGCGCTCTCGATAAGGTCGCGCTCGGCCAGCATCATATGCATCATGGTGGGTACGCCGGTGACCATGGTGCACTTGTGCCGGGTGACCGCGGTGATTGCCGGGCGGGCCTCGAAGCGGGGCATGATGACGAGGCTGGCGCCGGGCAGCACCGCCGTTTTGATCGCCACCAAAGCATTTTTGTGGAAAAACGGCGCCGATATCAGGATCCGGTCATCGAAGGTCAGGCGGCGCGCTTCCACCAGCGCCCTCGAAGCCCAGCCTTGCCCCCCATGGGTGAGAAGGACGCCTTTGGGGCGGCCCGTGGTGCCCGCGGTATAGAGCTGCATGGAAACCTGATCCTCGGTCACGTCGACGGAATCGAATTCGCCCGGATCGATAAACTCCAGATAGCCGTCATCAAAATCCGTGGAAGGCACGGTCTCAGGATTCCGGTGCGCCGCGCTGGCATCGGAAAAGACGTGCCTGACATCGGCATCCTCGATGATGAAGTGAACGGTTTCCTTGGCCAGTTTGAAATTGATGGGCACGGGAACGCATCCGGCGCGCAACGCGCCGAAGATAACTTCCATGAATTCGATCCGGTTTTGCGCGAGAATGGCGATTCGGTCGCCACTGCCGAGGCCTTGGCGCGCCAATCCACGGGCCACGGCGTCGCAGCGGCCATCCAGGTCGTCATAGGTTATTTCCCTGGGGTGGTCGAAATCGAGCAGGTCAATCGCCACGATCTTGCCTGCGCCCACATGTCGCTTGAATAAATCGCCGAAGTTTTCCACGCTGGCCAGGTTCCGCCTCCACCGGCAGATATGTTGCCCATATTTTCGGCCTTTGGAGACCTCCAGGGGCAACATGATCTATCTGATTATGGTGTCAAATATTTTAGGGCGAATCCGTGACATCTGATTCAGAAAAGGACGTTTCGCCCCTATTCGGACCTTTAGTACCATCCCTATTTTGCACCATGCATTGGAAAAGATGATTTATTGTTCGGCTTGCGAACCGCGTGATTAAGCCCGGCACGAGGCCATGAATTAAGCACGCAAGCCCCCCAGAGATCATCAAAAAAGCGAAGGTGAAAGCTTGGATCAAATGTTCAAAGTAGGTTTCGTCGACCGATTTCGGATGTTCGACGAACATCTTTTTCCATAAAGAGACCATGGGACGTTGCTCGGGCAATGGGCCATCCTCAAGAAATTTACGTGGGAAAAATATAACTTGAATTTTCCGAAGATTTTCTCCTAAATTCACACTTTCTGGATTGAATTCGAGAATTTATCTCACAATGTTATAGTTTTATGAAATTAGATAACATAGATCGCCAGATCCTGCGAGAGTTACAGAAAGACAGTTCCCGATCGACTGCGGAAATTGCCGATCGGGTGGGTCTTTCGATGAATGCTTGCTGGCGGCGCATCAAGCAACTTCAACGACAGGGCATCGTCAGAAAGCAGGTTACGCTGCTGGATCCAAATGCCCTTGGTCTCGGTCTAACGGCATTCGTACAGGTGCGCACAAGCCAGCATACGGAGGAGTGGTTCGATCAGTTCGCCGGATCGATCCGCCAGATAGAGGAAGTCGTGGAATTTCATCGTGTGAGCGGCGATTACGATTATCTTTTGAAAGTCATTGTCTCCGATATCGCCGACTATGACCGCGTTTACAAAAGGATCATAAAAGCCGCCCCCCTTCAGGACGTCACTTCATATTTTTCAATGGAAAAAATCAAAGAAACTACGGAAATTCCCATTCCCGCGCGCGCCAGCGATTGAGAGGGTCGAAAGTGGGCCGTTCGATCCGATGAACCGTCTCCGATAACCGTGGGAATAACCGCGACGATCAAGTAAAAATCAACGACACAAGCAAAATAGCGGGGCGAAAATGGACGAAACCAGGGGCAAACCTGCTGAAGGATTGGATGACACATCCGGTGGTCGGAACCTCGGGAGCTTGAGGGATATTCTCGCCGAGCTCGAGGCCAAGGGCGAACTGAGGAAAGTTTCCAAGGCCACCGATATCCGTCACATCGCCAGTTTGGTGGATCAGTCGGAGACCGCGTTATTGTTCACCAATGTCATGGGCTATGACATCCCGGTGGTCTCCGGCGTCATGAACAGCCGCCAACGCCTTGCCATCGCCATGGGGTGTGAGTTTAGCGAGATCGAGGCGTTGTTGAGACGTGGGTTGGACTACCCCATTCCTCCCGTCACCATCGACGCAAAGGGACTGCACCAGACCGTTCAGGAAGGCGAAGCGGTCGATCTATTCAATCTGCCCGTGCCGATATTTGCGGCCCTGGACGGCGGGCCGATGATTACCGCCGGGGTGATCCTGGCACATGACGAGGAGTTCGGTTTCAATGCCGGCGTGTACCGGCTTCTGATCAAGGACCGGAACACCACGGGCATCGACATCGTCACGCCGAACAATCTGCGCAAATTTGCAGATCAAGCATTCGCCAAGGGCGAGGCGCTTCCCATCTCCATCAATATCGGCAACCATCCCGCCGAACTGATCGCGTCCACCTTCAAGGCCGCAGCCGGTGTGGATGAAATGGAGATCGCCGGCGGAATGCGAGGCGCGGCCGTTGAATTGGCCCCGTGCAAGACCATCGATATGCCCTTCATCGCCAACTCGGAGATCGTCTTGGAGGCGGAAATCCTGCCCACCGGATGGACCAGACCGGAGGGCCGCTTCGGCGAGTTTACTCGGCTCATGGGCGGGCTTCATTGGAACCCCCTTGTCCGCGTGCACGCGATCTCCATGCGGCCCGAGCCCATCTATTACGCACTGCACATGCCGTGGGAAAATATCTGGCCCAGCGGTCCGATTTACGAATCCGCCGTGCGCAGGGTCCTGCACGAGGCCGGGGTTCAGGTGACGGCGGTTAACGTCACGCCGGGCGGCTGCTGTCATTGGCACACCATCGCCGCCATCAAGCCGCTGCCGGGAGACGGCAAGAACGCCATTTTGGCGATGCTGTCGGTGGCCGACATGAAACATGTGGTGGTGGTCGACGAAGACATCGATGTGTTCGACGGCACCGATGTGGAATGGGCGATCGCGACCCGTGTTCAAGCGGATAAGGACGTCATTATCATCTCCGGTGCCCGCAGCAAGCCCCTCGACCCCAGTCTGCCGCCGACCCCGGGCCGCATTCCCACCACCGCCAAGATGGGCATCGACGCAACCATCCCCGAGGACGTGCCGCGCGAACGATTCGAACGCTTGTCCTACGCCTTTGCCGATGAGATCAAGCTCGAAGAAGTGCTCGGGGACGGACCGGCCAAGACGCCGGCCCCAACCGTCTCCGATGCCGAGGTCACCGCACTGGCGTCGGAAATCCGTGATTTGATCACCAAACGGCCCATGTACTTCCTTGATCTTTCGAAAAAGTTTGCCGATCGCGGCTTTCCCATGCTGTCCCGGGCCATCGGCCGGCTCCATGAAAACGAGGAATTATGGCAGGACAAGTTGGGACAATTGTGCCTCAAAGGGTCGGAATTCGGGGCCAAACAGGACTGACGGCAGATTTAATTCGGAAACGTCTCAACCAGCTCCTTGAGACGGGCCTTGGCATCATCAAGTAGTGACGCGCCGTCGCCAACAAGCAGGATGTCGAAGTCGAGATCCAAGAGCTTGCGCACATTAGCCCGAAGGCGCGCCGGGTCATCCATGACGCGCTCCGGCAAAAGCCCGCACCGACCCGGCGGGTTGCCGATGATTGCGTCGCCAACGATCAAGATTCCGCGGTCACGCCAAAACAGCGCCACCTCGCCCGGCGACTTGCCGGCAGCGCCAACAACCTCAAGCGGCCCGATCCGGTCTCCGATGGTTAATTCGCCGTCGAGCTCGGTATCCTGGCTTCGGGCATGTTCCGCATCGTCGGCGTGGATCACCGTCCGCGCACCCGTCCGCGCCCGCACCCGGTTCGCCGCGCGCGAATGATTGCGGTTGGTCAGAACGATCCGCGTGACGCCTTGTTGGACGATGGCATCGAGGTCATCGCTGGTCGGCTCGACAGGATCAACACAGATATTGCCGCTGGGATCACGAATGAGGTGGCCATTAAAATTGTACCCGTGGGGCTCCGAAAACCACGACCATGTGAGGATATCGCTGACAATGTCCCGCATGTTCCGCTCCAATATTCTCCTCGGCTCGGCTAAAACTAGCGTATTCTGCGGAGCGGCGTAAGGCACGACGATCCCACGACGAAATGGGCTGGTGGAACGGCTGAAACCTATGGAGCCAACTTCGAGGCGTCGGACGTGCTCCGCATGTTCCCGACCTGGTTGGCGCACTCGGTCGACGCCAGCGGCAGCGACGAGACGAGGATCAGCGTCAGTTTCAACGACATGTTTTCCGCCTTTTCAGAAAAAATGAGCCAGCCACTCTGGTAAACGCGTGTGGAGACGCCATCCAACAGTCGCCGAAATGGTATTGTCGGATTAATTGGGCGTGAGCCGGCTGGCGGAAATTCCCGGCCCGATCGTCGAACCACCGACCGCACTCCCGGTCGGCGGCAATGCCGATGAACTTGAGAAGAGGACATTCAATGAAAATCGCCATACCCGATCTCATTTCCAATTCGTATTTTCCCGCCGCCGCGGCGGTCGAACTCGGCATGTTCAAGGAGGAAGGTTTGGACATGTCGCTGGAACTGATATTTCCCGTCGACAAGACCCTGGAAGTCATGCGCGACGGCGGGATCGATTTTGTCGGCGGCTCGGCCCACAGCACTCCCCATGCCTTCCCGGGGTGGCGTGGCGCCAAGCTTTTGGCGTCCCTCGCCCAGGGCATGTACTGGTTCCTGATCCTACGAACCGACCTGGGCGCCAAGAAGGGCGACGTGGCGGCGATCAAGGGCTTGCGTATCGGCGCGGCGCCCCTGGTCGAGCTCGGCCTGAAGCAACTTTTGAAAGAGTCTGGGATCGACGAGGTTAGGGACGGCGTGCGCATCGCGCCGGTGCCCGGCGCCTTCTCCGGGAAGGTGGTGAATTTCGGCCTGACTGCCGCCAAGGCACTGGAAGAGGGCACTATCGACGGCTTCTGGGCCAACGGCATGGGTGCCGAAGTGGCGGTTCGCCGCGGTGTCGGCACGGTGGTCCTCGATGTGCGCCGGGGCGATGGACCAACCGGCGCCTTCGACTACACCATGCCGGCCCTGATCACTTCGGACAGGCTGATCGAATCCGATCCCGGCGCCTGCGCCGCCGCCATTCGCGCCATCGTCAAGACCCAAAAGGCGTTGAAGGGCGACGTGAGCCTCGCCACCGAGGTGGGCAGGAAGCTGTTCCCGGCCCAGGAGGCGGAAATCATCGCCGATGTCGTGGAACGCGACCTTCCCTATTATGACGCGTCGATTTCGGCCGACTTCGTCGCCGCCATGATCCAATTCCAGAAGGATGTGGGATTGGTGACCGAGACGGTCGCTTACGAGCAAGTCGTCGCCACCCAATTCAGTGAATATTGGACCTGAGGGCCGATCCGGCGGGGCGTCGTGAGCGAGCTTGATATTTACCGCCGTCAAGGCTTCGGGAAGGAGAGCGGATTTGGCGACCGTCCGGCCCTGCTGGTGGTCGACTTCGTCAACGGATTCACCGATCCCGATCGATTCGGCGGCGGTAATATCTTGGATGCGGTGACCAACACCAAGGCGCTCCTCGCCAAGGCCCGCCAAGCCAGCCTGCCGGTTGCGTTCACGCGCGTCGTTTACGCGGCCGACGGATCGGACGCCGGCGTTTTCTGCCTCAAGGTGCCCGCCCTTCGTTCATTGACCGAAGACGCGCCGGAAAGCCAGGTCGTTTCCGACCTGGCGCCGGCGATGGGTGAGCATGTGGTGTGCAGGATCCAGCCGTCGGCCTTCTTCGGCACCGGCCTTGCGGACTGGTTGGTTGCCCGTCATGTGGATACCGTCCTGGTGGCCGGATGCACGACATCGGGGTGTGTCCGTGCCTCGGTGGTCGATTCCATGAGCCATAATTTTCGCACCGTGGTGGTCACCGATTGCGTTGGCGACAGGGCCGAGGCGCCCCACCAGGCTAGCCTATTCGATATGGGGCAAAAATATGCCGACCTCATGACGTCACACGGGGTCATGGGTCGATTGGGCCAGATCGCCTGAACCGGGTAATTTGAACAAGGCGCACCACTCCTCGGGGTCGGCGATATAGTTGGTGAGCGCGTATCCGAGCTCGGCGAAGAGGAAGGAATCCCATGAACTCAGAATTCAAACCGACCAAGGCGCAGGAACCTTGGATCGGCCCCCGGGGCCGGATCGGCGTGGTCATCCCATCGACCAACATTGGCGTCGAATTCGATTGCCAGCAATTCATCGCCTCGGGCGTGACCTGGCATACCGCGCGGTTCTGGGTTGAATTCACCGACCTTTCCAGTGACCAGGCCTTTCTTGCCTTTGTCGAGGGCATACGCGAGACCATCCCCGATGCGGTACGTGATGTTCTGACCGCCGAAGTGG
>JAPUGG010000020.1 GCA_027292975.1 Alphaproteobacteria bacterium
GCCGATGCTAAGTTCGCCTATATCCCTAATGGAGTGCCCGGCGTCGAAACACGCCTGCCGCTTTTGTTTTCGGAGGGGGTCGGAAAGGGGCGCATTAATCTGCGGCGTTTCGTTGAACTTACATCGGCCAATCCAGCCCGCATATACGGCCTGTATCCGAAAAAGGGGACGATCGCCATCGGCGCCGACGCCGACATTGCGATTTGGGATCCCGACAAGGACGTCGAGATCACCAATGACATTCTTCATCACAACGTCGATTACACCCCTTACGAAGGGATTCGAGTCCGTGGTTGGCCGGAAACGGTGCTCTCGCGCGGTGAGGTCATCGTCCGCGATGGCGAATTTTGTGGTGCCGAAGGCCGAGGAAACTTTTTGAAATGTGAAAAACCCGATCCGGCACGCCCGAAGGGAGCGGGGACAATGCTTTAAGACAAATCCCGCCCCGCGTTTTCAGGAATCGAATGGTGAAAGCCCGATTACGGTCTGCCGAAAAAAACCGCCCTTTCGAAAACTTGGTTCTTTATCTGGTGGTAAAAAATCCGAAGCATCCGGGACGGAATCATACTTACGAGGAATGAATGGGGCGTTGCCGTACTGTTTCGGGGTCCAGAGAAAATGAGCGAATCATCGATTTCAGAAGTGGCGCGCTACCTCATCGCGGCGCGTCGCGATCATCGTCAGTGGGACGCCAGTGACGCGGCGCCCCTCAATGACGCCGGCGAAGCCTACGCCGTCCAGGATTTAGTCACGGGCGGACTGGATGCCGATCTTGGCGGCTGGAAAACCTCGGCGCCGGACCCCCATTCGGTTCCCATCGCCGCGCCGATTTATTCAGCTCTTCTTCACCGGACAGGAACTCAAATCCCGGCTTCCGAATTGTTCGTGATTGGGATCGAGGGGGAGATCGCGTTTCGGATGAAACGAGACCTGCCGCCGCTTGATCGACCATACTCGCGGGAGGATTTACTTGCCGCGGCCGGAGAAATGCTTCCCGCGATCGAGATCGTCGACACGCGAATGACGAACGGCCTGGAGGAAAGCCGGCATTTGATCCTGGCCGACAATCAATCGAACGGTGGCTTGGTCATCGGGCCGGGGATCGTGAACTGGCGAAATTTGAACCTCTTGCGCCAGGCGGCCAGCGTTACCGTCAATGGACAGGTGAAATACTCAGGGATCGCTGCCAACCGAGCCGGAGACCTGTTCCGCCTGATGGCGTGGGCGGCCGATCACTGCGCGACACGCAAACGGCCGATCCGCGCCGGTGACATCATAACCACCGGCACCTATACGGGTATGATATTGGTCGAGCCGGGCGCCGAGGTGGTAGTTGAATTCCCGGAGATCGGCCGCGTCGAAGTGTCGTTTCCGGTTGGGCCCGAAATTCCAGGCAGGGTTGGGTATTAGGTGGTCTCGGCGAAGTCCGGCCACCGGTCGGACCACGGACTGATCTCTTCATACTGCGCCGCCAGGTCGAACAGCATCCCGTCGGCGCCGAAATCGCCGATCAACTGGAACCCGATCGGAAGACCGCTCGCCGAATGCGCCGCCGGCAGGTTGATCGCCGGGTGGCCACAGGCATTGACCCAGCCGGTGTATACGGCGTGCCCCCGCCGCCCGACCGGCTGACCGTCGATCACATCTGGATACGGAGTGTCGGCGGACCATGGCAAGGCCGCCGCCGAGGGCGTCATGATAACGTCGATGTCTTCGAAGGCGGTCCCGACTTGGCCACGGAACCGATCAAGAGTTTCAATGACGCCGAGATATTGGGACGATGTCGCCGCCGCGCCCGCCGCCGCCATCTCTATGAAGCGGGGCGATACCAGGCCCGGGGCATGGGGATGCAGATCGAAAAGGTGGGAAATGCCCACCGCCCCAATGATCGGCCATGCGGCGGTTACCTCCGATAGATCGATAGGCAATTCACCGGATACGACATCGTGACCGAGGTTTGAAATCACGTCCACCGCTTCCAAGACACTGGAGGCCACCTCGGGATCCAATGGTGAGTCGCCAAAGCGTTCAACATAAAGAATTCTTAATCGGTCGCGATGGCCGTTGCGCACTGGGACCAGGTTCGAGCGCCGGTCGAGGCGGGACGGACCGGCCATGGCGTCGAAAACCATCTTCGTGTCGGCAACGGTGCGACCGAGCGGCCCGCAGACTTCAAGATCCAGGAGGATCTTCGGAAAGCCGTTGCAACGGGCCACCCGCCCTATCGAAGGCTTGAAGCCGACCAATCCCGTATGGGACGCCGGGCGCCGTATCGACCCGCCGGCGTCGGTTCCAATGGCGACCGATGTCAGGCCGGCGGCGACAGAGGCAACCGCGCCGCCGCTGGATCCGCCGGGGGTCAGCTCCAAGTTCCAGGGGTTCCGGGTGACGCCGAAAACCAAGTTGTCGGTATATTCGGCGAGGGTGAATTCAGGGACATTGGTTTTGCCGAGAATGATGGCGCCTGCGTCCCTGAGCCGGGTCACCGGCAGCTCATCGGTCTCGGGGACGAAATCGGCAAAGACTTTGCTGCCCCAGGTCGCCGGCATACCCTTGACCAGGATATGATCTTTCGCGGTTAGGGGAACCCCCTCGAGTGGGCCGCGGGATTGTCCGGATCGAAGCCGGTTTTCACTGTCCTTCGCCGCCGCGCGGGCGCCGGTTTCGTCGGTGGCGATGATGGCGTTGATGGCCGGGTTCAATCTCTCGATCCGGCGCAATGTCGCATCCAAAAGTTCGACCGGCGATAATTCCCCAGCGCGCAGCATCCGGCCCAGTTCAGTCGCGCTGATCCGCCAAAGTTCGCCGCTGTTCATATTCGTTCAATTTCCGAACATCGTTTGCGGCAGCCACAGCACCAAGCCTGGGAACGCGATCATGATGCCGGTAAAGACCAGCATCAGCGCCGCATAGGGCAGCGCGCCCCACATGACTTCCGAAAACGGCCCGCCGTCCTGGCGCACGCCTTGCACGACATACAAGTTCATGCCGACCGGCGGTGTGATCAGGCCGAGTTCACACATCAGGACGATGAACACGCCAAACCAGATTGGGTCGATGCCAACCGCGGTGATGATAGGGTAGGCAACGGGGATGGTCAGCACCTGCATCGACAGTACGTCCATGAACATGCCGAGCAACAAATAAAATAGGATCAGCACCAACAGCAATCCGGTGGCGGACAGGCCAAGCTCTGCAACCCACTGGGTCATCGTCTGGGCGATGCCGATGAGCGCCAGGGTGACGTTCAGGATAAAGGCGCCGGTGATGATCAGCAGAACCATGCCGGTGGTCCGCGCGGTATGGAAGAAACAGCGATGCAGGAACTCGAAACTGAGCGCCCCCTCACGCCAAGCTAAACCGAGCGCGACGACGACGCCGATGGCCGCCGACTCGGTTGGCGTCGCGATTCCAAAATAGATGCTGCCCATGACGATGAAAAAGATCAGCAGTGGTGGCACGAGATCGCCAAGGGCGCGAATTTTTTCTTTTAACGGCAACTCAACCGCCTGGATATCGGTTTTGCGGTTAAAGTTGGCGACGCCGATATAGGCCATGAACAAAAGGGTCAGCAGAATGCCTGGAATAATACCGGCGACAAACAATTGACCGATTGAAGTGTTCGTCAGAGACCCGTAGATCAGCAGATTGACGCTCGGCGGAATCAGAATGCCGAGGGTGCCACCGGCCGCGAGCGAACCAAGAGATTGGGATTTGTTGTATCCCCGTTCATTCAACGCCGGCAGAGCAACGGTGCCGATCGTCGCCGCGGTCGCCACCGATGAGCCGGATGTGGCGGCGAACAGGGCGCTGCAGCCGATGTTGGTATGCAGCAAGCCGCCGGGCAGGCGCCCCAGCCAAATCGACAGCGCCGAATACATGCGATCGGCGATGCCGCTGCGGAGTAAAAGCTCGCCGAGCAGAATAAACAGCGGGATCGCCGTCAGAATATTTTCATTCTGGACGCCCCAGACCACCGAACCGATCGATTCGAAGAGCGGCCAACCAAACACCAGAACGCCACCGACGGCGCCAAGAAGGACCATGATAACGGCGATCGGCATGCCGATCAGCAACAATCCCAGCAAGATTCCAAAAGCGACAACGATGTGCGTGAATTCCATTCGAAAGGGCTCCTGGTGGCGTCATCAGCGATGGCTGATGTCTTCGATTTCTTCAGCCAGTTCCTCGAAAGCCCCTTTCGGGTGGAACTCTTCGTTGAGTTCGTCCCGGCGCCGCATGAGCAGCAATGCGGTCGCCCGAAAGGCGTACACGATGGCGATAGCGGCAAACGCCAGCAGCGAGAAAAACCAAACACTTTGCGGGTAGATCATCGGAGTCGCCCACGGCGTCGGTGCGGTGCTGCCGTAATCGATTGTATCGCTGACGACCTTGTAGCAGACCGTGATCAACATAATTCCGAACAACCCCAGAAGAACCGCCGACAACCAGTTCAGGATGGCTTGCACGGTCGGCGGCAGGTGGCTGTGCAGTACGTCTATCCGAATATGGCCGCGCCCGATCAGGGCGATGGAAAAGGCCAGGGACGACCCGACGGCAAGCGCGTAGCCGCCAAGTTCGTCGGCGCCTTGAAAGGACACGTTGAAGACTTTGCGCATGATCGTCTCAAGGGTGACGAAAAAGGACAAAGCCAGAAACAGATAACCGAAAATACAACTCAGCACGGTTGCGATACGGTTCATGGGCCTATCTCCACAGGCCCATCAACAGCAACTTGCTTCTCAATATTGCAGGTCATGTTCCGGTCCTCCTTCGACACATCGATTAAGCCAATTCTGTGTCCAAAGAAATCGGGTCCGACTCGGGTCCAGAATAAATAGAGTATACCCCGATTCGCTGGCTAGAGAGAAAACCGACGAACCGGGGTGGGGCAGGTGTGCGTTTTCCGTGGCACCTATTTCATACCGAGTCTAATGCCGACGGTTTTTTTCCACTTCTCGGAACAACCAGGGTTGGTTTTGTCGCAGATCGCAGCCCAGGTCGGGAACGAGATGTCGCGGACGGCGTTCTGCACGATCTTGATGTCGCCCGCGGTCACCGGAACGCTTTTCAGGTTGAACTTTTTCACGGTCGTGCAGGGGTCTTCGCCGACATTGCAACGCACTGCGTCGTTAAACAACTCTTCGGAATAGGCCCAGATGTCCTCGATCAGGTTGTCGAACATCACCGTCAACGTGACCTGCTGGTCGGGCGTGAACTTGTTCCACGTGTCCAGGTTGATGCCGTAGCCGTTGAGCGCAATCTGGAAGGCCAGCGGCAAGGTGTAGTTGGTTTCTTCGGGCCAGCCCGCCGAATTGGCGGAACTGGGGCCAGTGATGGCGCAATCGACGACACCGCGCGCCAAGGATTGGTGCACTTCGGCGAACCCGATGGGAACCGGCGTGCCGCCGACTGACGAGACAAAATTCGCCAGGTTCTGGTCGTATACGCGGACTTTCATTCCCTTGATGTCGGCAAGCTTTTTGATCTCGTCCTTGCAGAACAACACCTGCGGGCCGAAGGGCCATATGCCAAGAAGTTTGGTGTTGAATTTCTTCTGGAGTTCTTCATCGACCACCTTCGAAAACGCGCGCATGGTTTTGCGGCCCGCCGTATAGGTCGGGTTCAGGCCCACCAAGTCGAGCCCCAGGATGGTCGGCGCGTCGCGCGAAACCTGCGACATGCGCAGCGACACGATATCGAACAAACCGGATTTTAGGATCCGAAGTTCTTCGGTGTCCTTGATGCCGGTGACGTCGAGCGGCTTGTAATCAACCTCCACCGGAAGGCCGGATTTTTCGGCAAAAGATTCGAAAAAGGGTTGTTCGCGGTTTTTTTGAATTAACCCGGTTGCCAGTGGTTGGCCCAGAACCTTCAACTTAATCGTTTCCGCGCTTGCCGGATTTGATGACATCGTCAGACCCACCATCGCGCTAATAATTAGCAGTTTTTTCATCAGTGCCTCCTCCTGTGGGTTATCGCATGGGCGGCAATTAAGTGGTCTCTCGTTGACCAGCACCCATGCGAGTTGTAATTTTTAATTATTAATTCAAATTAATCAACAGAAAGTTTTTCATTGGGGAAATTGGTCGAATCAAGGTGGGGTACGAAGGCGGATCAGATCCGCTGGCGCACTCCAGTTTGTGACAAAGCCCTGTCGACGATTGCGTTGTGCCTCCTGAAAACCGCGTCGGCCCTAGAAACCGTGGCTTTTCGGACCGGGACTGGATACCGTCCTTGGCATGCACGCGATCCTTTTTCTTCCCCTCCTCTCAGCACTCCGCGACAGCTTCCGTCGGCGCGCAGCGCTCCAGCTTGAGCTCATTGCTCTTCGGCATCAGCTCGCCACGATAAAGAGAACCTCGCGCCGGCCTTCCACCTCCTCTATCAACGCCATGCCTGGCACACAAAGAAAGGGCCGCCTAATGAAGCGGCCCGCTCG
>JAPUGG010000200.1 GCA_027292975.1 Alphaproteobacteria bacterium
CATGTGGAGACACCGCAAGGAACAAAAGGTGCAAATGGATTACTACCTGGAGGAAGACCAGCCCCGGATGCAGTCCAAAGGCGGCGTGGTGTTCACCTTAATTTTCTTGGCCCTGATGGTCTATGGCGTTGTGGTGGCGATGGAATGGCCCATGCGGGCGGCAATGGATGTCTATTTCGTCGCTGGATTAGGGCTCTTCCTAGGCGGCTTGCAGCTCATCGTCGATTACGTTCGCTACCGCCGTAATCCGGACGTGATGGAGAATCCCATCGAGGGAAGCAATATCCACATGCGCTATTTCGAGGCGGCGGGTTGGATATTCGCGACCCTGGCGGGCATCGTGCTGCTCGGATTCCATATCACGTTCTTATTGATGCCGCTGATCTACGTCCGCTTCTATGGGGGGAGCTGGCGCCTGGCCCTGACCCTGGGGATCATGTCGGAAGTCATCCTGGTCGCGCTCTTCGACACCCTCATCCGCATCATCTGGCAGAAGCCGCTGCTGGTGCCGTTCCTCTATCCGTTTGATTGGGATAAGTGGTTACCTTGGCTGGCACCCATCTTCGGCTGATCCAGGATGGATCACGTTCCTTCCCGTACCGGTCGCTGAATCCGGTGCCAAGGATTAAGGAAAATCATTGTTTTGATTTCTAAGGTGGTTGAGAATGCCATATCGAAATGACGCGCCGCGTCACCCGGTTGCCCAGGCGTGGGTTATCTCAAGCCTGTAATAATAAGGAAATATTCGCTGTCGGCCGGAGCAAGATTTAGGGAGACAAACCAATGACTCGTTTCAGCTTGAGAGCACTGGTGTTCGGAATCGTCGCGACCCTGGGATGGGCCGGCGCAATGGAAGGCGCCACGGCCGCCCCCGATTTCAAGGATAAGAAGATCAACGTCATCATCGGCTCTTCGCCGGGCGGTGGGACCGACGGCACCTCGCGCCTGGTGGGCCGCTTCCTGGCGAAGTACCTGCCGGGCCAGCCGCAGATGATCTATCGCAACATGCCTGCCGGTCACGGGGTAAAGGCCAGCAACTATTTCTACAACCAGGCCAAACCCGACGGGCTGACTTGGTTCGGCGGGGCGAGTTCCTACGTCGATCCCAACAATCTGCGCAAGAAGGTCGTCAAATACAATCCCACCGAATACGCCTATATCGGCGCCATCGTCCGCGGTGGATCGCTGTTGATGTTGCGCAAGGCGGTGCTTAAGAATCTCACCGACAAATCCATGAAGCCGGTCATCGTCGGCACCCTCGACGGCAGCCGCAGCTGGGCCCAGGCGCTCGCATGGGGGTCGGAGTATCTCGGCTGGAACCTGAGATTCGTCGTCGGCTATCCGGGTTCCGCGGCGCTGACCCTTGCCCTCCGGCGCGGCGAGATCGACATGTTCGGCACCTCTGGGATCATGATCCTCAAGTCCCTGATCAAGACCGGCAAGTTCCAGGGGCTTGTCCAACTCGGCGAAGCGGAAGGAGACGGCGTGGTGCGCCGGATGTCGTTCCCCGACGTGCCCACCATACCCGAACTCATGGCTGACAAGCCAAAGGGCATCGCCAAGGAGGCGTTCGATTTCTGGAGCAAGACCAACCAAATCGATAAATGGTATGCCCTACCGCCCAAGACACCCAAGGATATCGCTGCCGTCTACCGCGTCGCCTTCACCAAGGCGACCAAGGACCCCGAATTCATCAAGTTCGGCAAGCATCAGTTCAGTGTCGATTTCCGCCCCCTTAGCGCCGAGACCATCGCCGGCCTTGTCAGGGGGACGGCCTATCCAAAACTTGAACTCATGGAGTTTATGCGCCAACTCCGCATCAAAGCCGGATTACCGGCGGCGCGGCTTTCGGACGCGGAAATGGCGAAGCTCGCCAAAAAGCTCGGCGGTCCGCTTCTTAAGGTCAAGGCCAAGCTCGATGCCGTCAAGCGGGGCGGGCGGTTCCTGTACTTCAAGAATAAGGGTGCCGCCCATAAGGCCAAGGTGAGCTCGAGCCGTTCCAAGGTCTCAATCAACGGCAAGAAGGCCAAGCGTAAAAATCTAAAAGCCGGCATAAGCTGTGATATCACATACACTTCCAACGGCGGTGAGGTGAAGAAAGTGAGCTGTTCGGCGGGCCGGAGCTAGCGCCCGGGACATAATAAAAAGGGACTGAAAGAGGAGGAGAGCCCAATTGGTTGACCACGTAAATTTTCCGTACCGCTCATCGGGCCATCTCACTTTGATGCATGTAATCAACGAATCCGGCGCTTGGGAGCGCCAAGGGCTCGACGTTGATTATGACAAGATCATCAACCGCGAAGACGCCCATGAACTGGTGCCCACCGGCGAGGTGGAGTTTGTCTCCGGCAACCACGTTTCCACCTATGCGGCCCGCGCGCGGGGCGATACCTGGGCCTATCTCGGCCAGACCGTCAGCAAGAACAACATCGCCCTGATCACCCGGCCCGACATCGGCATCGAAAAGCTTGCCGATGTGCGCAATCGCAAGTTCGGCTCCCGCGGGCGGCATCCCGGGCTTAATACCTGGCTTTATCTGAAGCAAAACGGCCTCGATCCCGATACCGACCAGGTTGAGATTATCCGCGAAG
>JAPUGG010000201.1 GCA_027292975.1 Alphaproteobacteria bacterium
GTGGGCCTTGCCCAGGCGCTTTTGCACGATCCCGAAATCCTGGTTCTCGACGAACCGACCGACGGGCTCGACCCCAACCAGAAGCATGAAGTGCGGACCTTGATTCAGGAAATGGCGGCCAACAAGGCGATCATCATTTCCACCCACATCCTGGAAGAGGTGGACGCCGTGTGCAGCCGCGCCATTATCATTTCCCACGGGCGCATCGTCGCCGACGGCACGCCCGACGAGCTGAAATCCCGCTCCGACCGGCACCTGGGGGTCGCCATCACGGCGCCCCGGGAAACCTGCCGGCAACTGGTGGCCGACATCAACGCGCTTAACGGGGTCCGCCAAGTCGAGCTGGAGCCCCGCGGCCTGTTCGTGAAGCCGGTGCCGGGCAGCGACATTCTCGACCCCGTACGCGTCCTGGTCCGCCAGCGCGGGCTTTCGGTGGCCGATATCCGCCTCGAGATGGGACGCCTCGAGGACGTGTTCCGGGAGGTGACCATTCCCGGCGGCACGGGGCCCGGCGGCACGGGGGACCGCCCATGAAGGTGATCTGGATATTGTTTCGCCGCGAGTTCGTGAGCTATTTCGTCACCCCCCTCGCCTATGTCTTCATCGTCTTTTTCCTGGGCCTTCTGGGCGCCATGACGTTTTTCCTGGGTGGCTTCTTCGATCGCGGCCAAGCGGACCTAGCCCCCTTCTTCGCCTTCCACACCTGGCTTTATCTGCTCTTGATTCCGGCGATTTCCATGCGCCTTTGGTCCGAGGAGCGCAAGACCGGCACCATCGAACTGCTGCTGACCCTGCCGGTGTCCGCCACCCACGCGGTGATCGCGAAATTCCTCGCCGCCTGGGCTTTCGCCGCCATCGCGGTGGCGCTTACCTTTCCCTTCTGGATCACCGTCAACACCCTGGGCGAGCCCGACAACGGCATCATCGTCGCCGGTTACGTCGGCAGCCTGGTGATGGTGGGCGCCTATCTCGCCATCGGCTCGTGCTTATCGTCGGCCTCCAAGAACCAGGTCATCGCCTTCGTGCTGGCGGTTCTGGTGAGCCTGTTGTTCACGGTATCGGGCACGCCGCTGGTCCTGGAGCTGGTCAGCGGCTGGGCGCCGGTCCTGGTGATCGACGTGATTGCCGGCCTGAGCTTCATCACCAATTTCGAAGCCATTTCCAAAGGCGTGCTGGATCTCGTCAACCTGATCTACTTCCTCTCGGTGATGGCGCTGTTCCTGTTCGTCAACATCGTCCTCGTCAACCTTCTGAAGGCGCGCTAGGTAACCCATGGCCGGCTTGGTTGCCCCCATCGCCCTAAAGAGCCGCCGCATCCTGGCGTTTTGGAGCATCGCGCTCGCCGTGATCCTGTTCCTGTCGGTCAATATCCTGGCCCGGGGCACGCTGGTCGGCGCCCGGCTCGATCTCACCGTCGACAAGCTGTTCACCCTGTCCCAAGGCACCCACAAGGTGCTGTCGCAAATCGACGAGCCGGTCACCCTGAGGCTCTATTTCTCCTCGGTTCTCGGCAAGGAACTGCCGGGGCTTTCCAAATACGCCGGCCGGGTCAAGGACATGATCGGTGAATACGTCGCCAATTCCGGAGGCAAGGTCCGCCTGTTGGAGATCGACCCGGTGGCCTATTCCGACGCCGAGGACGAAGCGGTGGCCTTCGGCCTACGAGGGTTGCCCCTCGACCAAACCGGGGAGCAGGTTTATTTCGGCCTGGTCGGCACCAATTCAACCGACGAGGAAGAGATCATCCCCTTCCTCTCGCCAAGCCGGGAACCCTATCTCGAATATGACCTCACCAAGATGGTCTTCCGCCTCGCCAATCCCAAGCGCAAGACCATCGGATTGATGTCCTGGCTGCCGGTGCGCGGCTTCCCGGGCTCGATGATGTCCAGGCTTTCGTCCATGGGCCGGCCGTGGCAGCTGGTGAGCCAGCTCGACCAGTTGTTCCAGGTGGAGGCGGTTTCCACCGATGCCGACGAAATCCCCAAGAAAGTCGATGTCTTGTTCATCTTCCATCCGGCCGAGCTTGCCGACAAGACGGCCTATGCCATCGACCAGTTCCTGCTGCGCGGCGGCCGCGCCTTGATCTTCGTCGATCCCCTGGCCGAGATCGCCCAGCGGGTGCCCGGCGCCGGCGGCAAGTTCGTGGCCACGGCGTCCGACCTCGGCCCCATCTTCAAGGCCTGGGGCCTGGAATACGACAAGACCAAGGTGGCGGGCGACATGCTGGCGGCCCAGCGGGTCAATGCCGGCACCCCGGGCGGGCGGGCGGTGCCGTTGGCCTATCCGGCCTGGCTGCAATTGAAGCGATCCAACGTGGTGGGCGACGACCTGATCACCACCGAGATCGATTCCATGTTGATGGCCAGCGCCGGCGCGCTCAGCTTCAAGGCGGGCAGCGGGCTCACATTCACGCCCATCATCGCCACCTCCGAGCAATCCATGCTGCTCGACGCCGAAGATCTCAAGGGCCGGCCCGACTTCGTCACCATCGCCAAGAATTTCAAGGCGTCGGGAATACGCTACACCCTGGCGGCGCGCATCTCGGGTCCCGTGGCCTCGGCCTACCCCAAGGGCCCGCCGCCGATTGCCGCCTATATCAAGGGTGATAAGAAAGAAAAGAAAAAGTCCGGCGAGGACGGCAAGGCCAAGAAGGCGGAACCGAGCGCGGCCGAGAAGAAAAAGGCCCGGACCCGGCGCGCGGCCCTCGCCAAGACGCATCTCGCCAAGTCCAAGGGGCCGATTCACGCCGTGGTGTTCACCGATACCGACATGTTGCGCGATGAATTCTGGATCAGGGTCCAGAACCTGCTGGGCCAAACCATCGCCATTCCGGTGTCCGACAACATGAACCTGGTCACCAACGCCATCGACAACATGACCGGATCCGACGAATTGATCGGTCTGCGTTCACGGGGCGTTTCGGTCCGCCCCTTCACCCTGGTGCAGGAAATGACCCGCAAGGCGGAGCTAAAACTCCGCGCCAAGGAACGCGAGCTTCAATCGCGGCAGGATGAAACCGAACGCAAGCTTCGCCAGTTGCAATCGCCCACCCGCGGCAAGGGTGACCGCGCCATCCTGAGCCCCAAGCAGCTCAAGGAAGTCGAAAAGTTCAAGGGTAAGCTGCTGACCATCCGCAAGCAGCTGCGCGCCGTGCAACTGGGCCTGCGCAAGGACATCGAGGAGCTCGAAGCGCGCTTGTGGTTCTTCAATATCGGCCTGATTCCCTTCCTGGTGGCGCTGACGGCGGTGGTCCTCGGCCTCGCCCGCACCCGGCGGCGGCGCCAGCGCATGGAAACCGAAGCGCGGGGGTAGGCGGCGATGAACCCCAAGCCCTTCCTGGTTCTGCTGGTGGTGACCGCGATGTTGGCCGCCGCCGCCGCCGCCATGATCGCCTCGCGCGACGCCGGCACCGGCGTGCGCGGCGAAGGGATAATGATGTTTCCCGGATTGGTCGGCAAGGTCAACGACGTGCGCCGGGTCAAGGTCACCCGGGGAACCGGCACGTCGACTCTGGTGGCCACCGAAAAAGACGGCAAGGTCACCTGGAAGCTGATCGAGCTATACGGCTATCCGGTGCCGCTGCTCTCGGTCCGCGCGGTGGCGGCGGGAATGGCCCAGGTCGCCCGCATCGAGGCCAAGACCACGCGGCCCGCCAAATACCCCAAGATCAACGTCGAGGATCCCAAGGGTAAGAAGTCGCGCTCGGCCCGGGTCGAGCTGTTTGGAAAATCCGGCGAAAAGCTCGCCGATCTGATCATCGGCATGGAGAAGGTCTCGCTCGGCGGCTCGGGCCAGCTTTATGTCCGCCGGCCCGGCCGGACCCGTGCCTGGCTCGCCCGGGGCAAGATCATGGTGCCCGAAAAGCGCGCCGGCTGGGTCGATCAGATGATCGTCGAGATCGACCTCCCCCGGGTCCGCGAAACGACGCTGTTGGCCGCCGGCGATAAGCCGTTGCGCGTCTTCAAGAAGGCCGAACGGGAACAGGATTTCATCCTCGAGGGCATGCCCGAGGGCTATGAGCTGAAAGATCTGTTCGGCGCCGAGGACATATCCCGGTCGATCCAGACCCTCGCCTTCGAGGAAGTGCGCCCGGCCAAGGAAATCGGCCTCGACGTCACGGGGCCGCCCCACGTCCGCCATGTGACCTTCGACGGGTTGATCGTCGAGGGCTGGATGAAGACGGTGGGCAAGAAGCATTGGTTCACCTTCCGCGCCCGGCCCAACCCGGCACCGCTCAAGGGCGAGAAAGTCGATAAGGCCAAGATCGCCCTGGAAGCGGCTAAGATCAGCCGCGTCAACGGCGGCTGGGCCTATACCATCTCTGAGTTCGAGACCAAGAACATGTTCAAGACCCTGGCCTCGTTGATCCAGCCCGAACCGGGCGCTAATCCGGCACCGGGGGAGAAGGGCGGCGCCAAGGGCGGAAAATAACCCCTCGGGTCCCCGCGGCGATCCATCGCCGTAGACAACCCGCCCGGTTATCCGCTATCACCCGACAGCCGGGACCGCGGGCGCTGCCCGGCAAGCGGATGATACGCCCCGCAAGGGCCAAGAAAAAAGGAAGTGGATGGTCCCATGAACGATGGCAGCGGCGCAGGTCTGCTTTATGACCCCCATATCTTTGTGTGCCTTGACGACAAGGGTGCCGAGCCGGGGCGCGGGTGCTGCGCCGATCGGGGGGTCATGGAGTTGTTCGTCCACATGCGTGCCATTGCCAAGGAGAACGGGGTGACCGGCATCCGCATCAACAAGTCGACCTGCCTCGATCGTTGCGAACTCGGCCCCATCATGGTGGTCTACCCCGAGGGCACCTGGTACGCGGTCCGCACCAAGGAAGACGCCGAGGAAATCGTCCGCCGCCACATTATCGAGGGCCGCCGCGTGGAACGGCTGGTTGTCCGGCCGTCCGACCGGGTTCCCGGCGACCTGGCCTTGGCGGAAAAAACCGAATAGGCCTCGACCCAACCGGCATCGACTTCAATTCCCGCCCTCGAGCCAGGGGGGCGCGTCACAGGAGACAAGGAGCACATGGCTTCCCGGCCCAAGGACACGGAGCTCTTCTTCGAAGCCCATATTCTTTGCTGCTGCAACCAGCGGCCCGAAGGCCATCCGCGCAGTTGCTGCGCCGACCGCGGCGGCCGGGAGTTCATGGAGACCATCGCCAAACGCATCGCCCAATCCGGCCTGGACAACGTCACCGTCACCGAGAGCGGGTGCATGGAACGCTGCGAGCTGGGCCCGACCATGGTGATCTACCCCGACGCGGTCTGGTACTCCTACGCAAACCAAGACGACATCGACGAAATCATCGAGAGCCACCTCAAGGGCGGCAAGCCGGTCGATCGCCTGGTCCTGGACCCCCACCAGAAGCTCCCCAATCCGAGATCCGTGGATCTTCTGGATGTGACGGTCACCGCGGTCAAGCAAGAGACCGCCGACACCAAATCCCTGGTTCTGGCATCGCCCGCCGGCACGCCGCTTCCCGCTTTTGACGCGGGCGCCCATATCGACGTGATGACCGGCAACGGCATGCGGCGGTCGTACTCCATCGCTTCCGACCCGGGTGACCCAATGAGCTATCTCCTGGGCGTGCTGAGGGAGCCGGAAGGCCGCGGCGGGTCGGATTGGATTCACGACGCGCTCAAGGCCGGGGACAGCCTCAAGATCACCAAGCCGCTGAACAACTTCCCCCTGGCGGCGGACGCGCAAAAGCACATCCTGATCGCCGGCGGGATCGGCATCACCCCGATCCTCGCCATGACCCGGACCCTGGCCGCCCTCGATGCCGATTTCGAACTCCATTACTGCACCAGGACCCCGGAACGCACGGCCTTCAGGTCCGAAGTGGAGGCCATCGCCGGCGGCCATCTCAGCTATCATCACGACGGCGGGGACCCGTCCCGGGGTATCAAGCTCGACGAGGTCTTGGGCGGATTTCGGTCGGGCACCCATGTCTATGTTTGCGGCCCCGGGCCGCTGATCGAAGCGGTCCGCGCCGCCGCCGCCGCGTGGCCCGAGAACCACGTCCATTTCGAGCTGTTCTCGGCGCCGCCGGAACGCGATTGGCAAAACGAACCCTTCGAAATCTATCTCTCGCGCCGGCGCATGGACCTCACCGTGCCGGCCGACCGCACCATCTTGGAAGTGGTCCGCGAAGCGGGCGTATTCGCCGATTCATCTTGCGAACAGGGATTGTGTTCGACCTGCCGGGTGCGGGTGATCTCGGGCGGGATCGAGCATCGCGACCAGATCCTGACCGCCGAGGATAAAGCCAAGGGAGAGACCATGATGATGTGCATCTCCCGGGGCCTACCGGGGGACAAGCTGGTCCTCGACCTTTAGCTCACGCTATTGAAATAGTGGCAATCGGTGGAATTGACCCAGGTGGTCCGGAACTCTATGGGCGTGCCGTCGAGGCCATAGGATATGCGCAGGATTTTCAGCAGGGGCGTGCCCACCCCTACTTCAAGCGCTTGTGCCTCTTGTTGTTCGGCGGGCACGGCCGAGACCCACTCTTCTGCCCGCACCGCCAGGACCCCGTATTCCTTCTCCATGATCACATAGGTGTTGGCCCGGGGATGTTCATCCAAATGATCCACGAAACCGGGGAAGACATCGTTCACCATGACGATTTCGTCGCGGAGGACCGGCGCGCCGTTGATTGTCCGCACCCGGTAAATGCGGACCACTTCCGACCCGGGCCCGATATTGAGGGCCTGTTGCTCGGGTTCGGACGCCTGGGACACCACATGGCGGATGGATACGTTGACCCTCTCGGCCAACGGCTTGTGGTCGGCGGTCGTCATGGAAAAGAAATGAACGGGTTGTTCCGCGCCCCGGGCGGTGACGAAGGTCCCCTTGCCCTGATGACGCACCACCACATGCTCGGCCGCCATCTCCTCCAGCGCCTTGCGCACCGTGCCTTGGCTGACGTTGAATTCTTCGGCGAGCTTGGTTTCGCTGGGGAGAATCCCCCCGGGCTTCCAATCGCCCGACACCACGCGTTGCAGCAGAAGCTGCTTCACTTGGCGGTAAAGCGGCTGAAAATCAGGTCCTTGGACCGTCTCCGACATTCGAATCCTAGATTTAGTGGCGCCGCGGCAAGCGGCGTCCCAAACGCCGCCCGCGAAAAATCCTATATATTACAGATAATGTTTAGGGGCCAAACAACTTTCACCACGACTTTCGCCGAAGATGCCACATCCAAGGAGCGGAACAACCGCCCCAACTAGGGCAGGTAGGCGCCCCCGGTGAGGTGGATGGTCTGGCCGGTGATATAGCGCGATTGTGGCCCGCAGAGGTGGCGGACCATGGCGGAAACCTCTTCCACCCGGCCCTTGCGCCCGACCAAGGGCAGCATCTCGGCGTGATCCTG
This sequence comes from Alphaproteobacteria bacterium, assembly GCA_027292975.1. GTDB lineage: Bacteria > Pseudomonadota > Alphaproteobacteria > SMXQ01 > SMXQ01 > SMXQ01. The sequence goes on from JAPUGG010000201.1 coordinate 7,376, forward strand.
GGAGACCTCGGCGGTGGCGCCGCGGACGGTATCGATCAGGCCCGGAACCACGCAATTCACGGTGATGCCGTCGCCGCCGAGCTC
>JAPUGG010000202.1 GCA_027292975.1 Alphaproteobacteria bacterium
TCCGCGGCCGGCGACATCTCCTTGGCCTTTTTCTCGAGCTTGTCCTTTTCCAGATAGATCTCGCCGCCGGTGTCCTTGAAGGCCTGGCTCATCTCGGCCATGCCCTTCTCGGCGTATTCCCGGACCTCCTGGGTGATCTTCATGGAGCAGAACTTGGGCCCGCACATGGAGCAGAAATGGGCCACCTTGGCGCCCTCGGCGGGCAGCGTCTCGTCGTGGTAGCTGAGCGCCGTGTCGGGGTCGAGCGACAGGTTGAACTGGTCGCGCCAGCGGAACTCGAAGCGCGCCTTGGAGAGCGCATCGTCCCTCTCCTGGGCGCCCGGCAGCCCCTTGGCGAGGTCGGCGGCATGGGCGGCGATCTTGTAGGTCACCACGCCGACCTTGACGTCGTCGCGGTCGGGCAGGCCGAGATGCTCCTTGGGGGTGACGTAACACAGCATGGCGGTGCCGTACCAGCCGATCATGGCGGCGCCGATGGCCGACGTGATGTGGTCGTAGCCGGGCGCGATATCGGTGGTCAGGGGCCCGAGGGTATAGAACGGCGCCTCGTCGCAATGCTTCAGCTGCAGGTCCATGTTCTCCTTGATCATGTGCATGGGCACGTGACCCGGGCCCTCGACCATCACCTGGACGTCGTGCTTCCAGGCGATCCGGGTCAACTCGCCCAGCGTGCGAAGCTCGGCGAACTGGGCCTCGTCGTTGGCATCGGCGAGCGACCCCGGCCGCAGCCCATCGCCCAATGAGAAGGACACGTCGTAGGCCTTGAGGATGTCGCAGATATCCTCGAAACGCTCGTAGAGGAAGCTCTCCTTGTGGTGGGACAGGCACCACTTGGCCATGATCGCGCCGCCGCGTGAGACGATGCCGGTCAGGCGCTTGGCGGTCATCGGCACGAAGGGCAGGCGGACGCCGGCGTGCACCGTGAAGTAATCGACGCCTTGTTCACATTGTTCGATCAAGGTGTCGCGGTAGACCTCCCAGGTGAGGTCCTCGGCCACCCCATCGACCTTTTCCAGGGCCTGGTAAATGGGCACCGTGCCGATCGGCACCGGCGCATTGCGGATGATCCATTCGCGGATGTTGTGGATGTTGGTGCCGGTCGACAGGTCCATCACCGTGTCGGCGCCCCAGCGGATGGACCAGACCATCTTGTCCACTTCCTCCGCCGCCGTCGACGTGATCGCCGAATTGCCGATATTGGCGTTGATCTTGACGATGAAATTGCGGCCGATGATCATCGGCTCGGCTTCCGGGTGGTTGATATTGGCGGGGATGATGGCGCGCCCATTGGCGATCTCGTCACGGACGAATTCCGCCGTCACCATGGGCGGCAGGTTGGCGCCGAAGTCCTCGCCGCCCGACGGCGCCGTTGCGGCCTTTTCGCGCCCCAAATTCTCGCGCACCGCGATGTATTCCATTTCCGGGGTGATGATTCCGGCCCGCGCGTAGGCCAATTGGGTGACCGCCGCGCCGCCCTTGGCGCGAAGCGGCCTCTTGGGCTTGGACGGGAACTCCACGAAGGGGTCCTGGTTGGCCGTGCGGAAGCCGTTGTCCTCGGGCTTGACACGGCGCCCGTCGAAGGCCTCCACGTCGCCGCGGTCGAGGATCCATTGCCTGCGCACCGGAGGCAACCCCTGGCGGATGTCGGTCACCTGGGCGGGGTCGGTATAGGGGCCCGAGGGGTCGTAAACCCGGACCGGCGCCTCGTCCTTGGTGTCCAGCTTGATTTCGCGCATGGCGATGGCGAGACCCGGGATTCGCTTGCTCTTAACGTGGATCTTGTGGGAGGTGGGCAGGGGCCCGGTGGTTACGGTGAAATCCTGGTGGGTGGCGCCGTCGGCCATCTCGGTCTCCTCGGTTTGCGGTCTGAGGCTGAACCGGGATGGCGGAGGTCGGTGGGTCAAGCGGGCGGGCCCGCGTCATTCCCTTCCCTACGCCGGCATGACCCGGATCAGGTTCAAAGGGTTCCGTCCACACCGCAAAATCCTGCGGGGGGAGACGGTTCTCAGCTCCTCAAAGAGCACCCCCAGGAACACCCTCATCGTGTGCGATGCCACTGCGAAGGTCAAGGGCCGTTTCACCACCGGCACCGTTCGCCGTTGGGGTCTCGGCGCCGATCAAACAAGTCTTTGGGCGCATGTGGCTTTTGGCCTTAAACTGTAGCTGTGCCAAAACCAGATCGCCCCGAGGATGGCCCAGCTTTCACAACATTTTCATGATGCCTGGAGCTTCCTAGGCCGCGTGGTCCGCCACCGGCAGATGGTGCTGTTCGTCCTCGCCCCGGTGCTCGGCGCGCTGGCCGCGGGCGCGGCCATCGCCTTCCGCGACCTGATCGGCCTGATCCAACTGGGGACCCTTGGCTTCGATCTGGAACAGGTGTTCAGCCTGGCCCGGGAGCTGCCCTGGTGGCGCATCCTTTTGGTGCCGGCGCTGGGCGGGCTGGCGGTTGGATTGTTGGTCCATTTCGTCATGCCCGGCCGCGAACCCCAGGGGGTGGCCCATGTGATGGAAGCGGCGGCGCTCCGGGGCGGCCGGATGGAGCTCAAGGCGGGCCTCGCCACGGCGTTGGCCGCGGCCGCCTCCATCGGCTGCGGCGCGTCGGTGGGCCGCGAAGGACCGGTGGTGCATCTGGGCGGCGTCCTCGCCTCCTGGATTTCGGGGCGGCTTCACCTGCCGCGCCAACTGGGCATGACATTGTTGGGGTGCGGCGTGGCGTCGGCCATCGCGGCCTCCTTCAATGCGCCCATCGCCGGCGTGTTTTTCGCCCTCGAGGTGGTGCTCGGGAACTATGCGTTGTCGTCCTTTGCCCCCATCGTCATCGCGTCGGTCACCGGCACCATCATCTCTAGGCTTTACTACGGCGATTTTCCCGCCTTCGTCATTCCCCAAAACGCCATCGTCTCGTTCTGGGAGTTCCCGGCTTTCGTCATCGTCGGCGTCGGCGCCGCGGTGATCGCAATTCTATTCATCAAGGCGACCATGGCGGCCCAGGACGGCATCGCCCGGCTGCCCTGGCCCGGCTGGATCAAACCGGCGGTGGCCGGGCTATTGCTGGGCGCCGTGGCGCTGGAATTTCCCCATGTTCTCGGCGTCGGCTACGAGACCACCAATGCCGCCATCGCCGAACAATTCCCGCTGGCCATGCTGGCCATCCTTTTAGTGCTCAAACTTGGCGTGACCGCGCTTTGCCTCGGCGCCGGCTTCGGCGGCGGCGTGTTCAGCCCGTCGCTGGTGATGGGGGCGCTGATGGGCGGGCTGGTCGGCGGGCTTGCCACCCTGGCCGTGCCGGA
>JAPUGG010000203.1 GCA_027292975.1 Alphaproteobacteria bacterium
TTCGCGTTTCCCGTCCGACGACGACAGCGTGCATTTACGGAGCTTCCCGGAGATCCCGGACGCCTGGGAGGATGCCGCCCTGGCCCGGCGCTGGGGAACCATCCGCGATATCCGCCGCGTGGTGACCGGCGCGCTGGTGGTGGAACGGGCCGTAAAGCGGATCGGATCGTCGCTCGAGGCCCGGCCCGTGGTCCATGGGCCGGTGGAAATGTTGGCCGCATTCGAGGGGATCGACGCGGCGGAACTGTTCATCACCTCGGGCGCGGAGCTGGTGCCGGGCGCAGCCCCCGACGGCGCCTTTGCCTTGCCGGAGCATCCCGGCATCGGGGTCACGCCGGCGCCGGCCGGGGGCGGCAAATGCGCCCGCTGCTGGAAGGTGCTGGACGAGGTCGGGCAGGCTCAACCCGACGACGTCTGCCATCGTTGCGCCGATGCCCTTCGTGCCATGGCCGGATAGTGCACCAGGCAGCGCCATGACGATCCCGGCGCCTTCGCCGAAACCGGGCCTCTGGAAAAAAGGGGCGGTAATGGCGCTGTCGGTCGCGGGTTTGGATCAGGCCAGCAAATGGTGGATCGTGACCTCGGTGATGGTGCCCGAGCGGCAGATCGAGGTGACCTCGTTTTTCAATATCGTGATGGTCTGGAACCGCGGCGTCACCTTCGGCCTGTTCGGCGATTCGCCGGGGGCCATGGTCTGGGTGTTGACCGGCGTATCGGTGCTCATCGTCGTCGTGCTTGCGGCGTGGATGTGGCGGGCCTCACGCTGGTGGGTCGCGGCCGCCCTTGGAGCCGTCATCGGCGGCGCGCTCGGCAACGTCATCGACCGTCTTCACTATGGCGCGGTGGCCGATTTTCTCGACTTTCATATGGGCCAATGGCATTGGCCAGCCTTCAACTTGGCCGATTCGGCGATTGTCCTTGGGGTCGCCGTGTTGGTGGCGGACGCTTTTATCGCCGTCAAGGAATGATGAGAGCATTTTCCAGTCATTTGGTTCAATTTGGCCGGAAAATGCTCTAAACAGTATGTTAGGCATTCGGTGACTCCGATGGCGGGGAAGATGACGGGTGGTAAATTGAAGAGTTTCGTGCTTGGTGCGGCGGTCCCGATGGCGATTGTGGCCGGCGCCATGGCGCTTGGCGGGTGTACGGAGTTGCGCCAGGCGATCGGCGCCGAGAAATCATCTCCCGATGAATTTCAGATCAGGGTACGCAAACCGCTCTCCATGCCCCGCGAATACGGCCTGAGGGCACCCAGGCCCGGCGCCGCCCGGCCCCAAGACGGCCGCAGCCAGGCGCGCCAGATCGTGCTTGATTCCGATAAGAGCCGGCGGGGTGCGCGCCGCGTCCGGCCCCAAATCAAGGGCGTGAGCCGGGAGGAGGCGGCGCTCATCGCCAAGCTCGGGGGCGGTTCGGTGGATTCCGGCATTCGCCTGAAAGTGGACCGGGAAAGCGCGCAGATCGTGGAAGACAATAAGAGTTTCGTCGATGCCATAATGTTTTGGAAAGACCAGGTCAAGCCGGGCAAGGTCGTCGATCCCAAGTCCGAAGCGCGCCGGATTCAAGAGAACGTTGCGCTCGGACGGCGGGGGGATGCCGGCAATGTCCCGACCATCGAACGCAAGAAGAAAGGGCTGTTCTCCCAGAACATTTTTGCTGATTGGTTCTAGAGCACTTTCCGGCCAGGTGGAACCATTTGGCCGGAAAGTGCTCTGCCGGCGTATCTTGCCGTTTGCCCAGATTTTGCCGTATACAGCCTTTATATAAAGGCGATTGAATTTGCGGGACTCGCGCCCCGAGAAGATCGGGTGGACAAGGGACTAGCATCGGCGTTTGCGAAGGTGATTCACTCTCATAGGGAAAAACCGCGCCGGTGGCGGCGGTTTCTAATGATCGGCGCGCTGGCAGGGTTTGGCGCCGCGGCCGCGTTGCCCCCCCTAGCGCGCGCCGCCGTGTTCAATCCCAAGACCTTTACCCTGGCGAACGGGCTTACCGTGGTGGTGATCGAAAACCACCGCATGCCGGTGGTGCGCCAGATGCTGTTCTACCGGGTAGGTTCGGCCGACGATCCGCCGGGCAAATCGGGGGTCGCCCATTACCTGGAACATCTGATGTTCAAGGGGACCCGTACCACCAAACCCAACGAATTTTCGAAGATCGTCGCCCGCAACGGCGGCCGCGACAACGCGTTCACCAGCGCCGACGCCACCGGCTATTACCAGACGGTGGCTTCGGGCCGGCTCGAACTGGTGATGCGGATGGAGGCCGATCGCATGGCCAATCTGGTGGTCGACCCCAAGGAAGCGGCGCCGGAGCTCAAGGTGGTGGTCGAAGAGCGCCGCTCACGCACCGACAATCGGCCGGCGGCCCAACTGGCAGAGCAGATGACGGCCGCCCTTTTCCTGATTTATCCCTATCGCAATCCCATCATCGGCTGGAAGCACGAACTGGAAAAGCTGACCCTCGCCGATACCATGGCCTTCTACCGGAAATATTACGGCCCCAACAACGCCATCTTAGTGGTCACCGGCGATATCACCGTCGACCAAGTCCGGCCCCTGGCGGAGAAATATTACGGGCCCATCCCGAGCGGCCCCAAGATCACCCGCCGCGCCAACATTGCGGAACCGCCCCAGCGCGCGGCCCGGCGCGTGATCCTTCGATCCTCGCGCGTGCGGGAGCCGCGCTGGAGCCGGGACTATTTGGCGCCATCGCGCGGCCAGGGGCGGGGGCGGCGCGCCGACGCGCTGGAAATGCTCGACGTGATCCTCGGCACCGGCGCCACCTCCCGCCTTTATCGCGCCCTGGTGATCGAAAAGAAGCTCGCGCTTTCGGTCGGCACCGCCTACGACGCCGACATGCTCGGTCCGACGGCGTTCGGCATTTATGCCCGGCCCAAGCAGGGCGTCGCGCTGGCGACCCTGGAGTCGGCTGTCGAGGCCGAGATCGCCAGGCTTCTTGCCCATGGGGTCACCGAGGCGGAGGTCATGGCGGCGAAAAAACGCCTGCTGGCGGGGGCCATCTTCGCCCGGGATTCGCTCCGCAGGGGCGCCAGCGCCATCGGCACGGCGCTCACCTCGGGACAGAGCATCGCCGATGTGGAAAACTGGCCCGAATACATCGAGAAGGTGACACCGGCCCAAATTCTCGAAGCGGCGCGGGACGTTTTCCGAATCGAGCGTTCGGTCACCGGGCTCTTGTTGCCCGCGCCCAAGTCCGCCGACGGTGGGGCGGCGGCGAAAAAGCGGGCCAATACCGGCGGCGGTCCCCGCCCGGGGAGGGGTAAATGATCGCTACGGCCCGGCGCGCGGGGAACCTCCGGCTTGGCGCCCTGGCGCTCGCCGCGGTTTTGCTTTGGGCCCTGCCCGCGGACGCCCTGCGCATCAAGGAGGTGACCAGTCCCAAAGGGATCAAAGGTTGGCTGATCCAGGACGCGACCGTGCCGCTGTTCACCATGAATTTCGCCTTTCGCGGCGCCGCGGCGCTGGATCCCGTCGGCAAGGAGGGGCTCGCCGAATTCGTCTCGAGCCTCCTCGACGAGGGGGCGGGCGACTTGGGGGCCCAGGCCTTCCAGGCCCGGCTCGAAAACAACTCCATCGCCATGCGCTTCGGCGCCGGCGCCGATTACTTTTCGGGCTCCATCAGGGCATTGGTGGAATACCGCCCCCTCGCCACCGACCTTTTGCGCATGGCCTTGAGCGCGCCGCGCTTCGACCCCGAGCCGGTCGCCCGCATTCGTGACCAGTACCTGTCCAGCGTGCGCCGCCGGATGGAGCGCCCCGGATACACCGCCCGGCATGCCTGGAAGGTCGCGGTGTTCAAGGATCACCCCTATGGCCGTGAGCTGGATGGAACCGAAGCCAGCTTAAAGGCGATCGGCGTGTCGGATCTCAAGCAATTCGTCGCCAAGCGGTTCGCCCGCGACGTGCTGGTGGTGGCCGCGGTTGGCGATATCGATGAGGCCGCCTTCGGGCAAATGATGGATCGCGCCTTCGGCGATCTTCCCGCCCGCGCCGCGCCCGCCTCCCTGCCGGAAGCGAAGATCGGCGGGGCCGGGAAGATCATCGTCACCCAACGCGACTTCCCCCAGAGCGTGGCCGTTTTCGGCCATGGCGGGATCAAGCGCAATCATCCCGACTACTACGCCGCGCTGATCGTCAATTACGTGCTCGGCGGCGGCGGGCTCACCTCCAGGCTGGCGACCGAAATCCGCGAGAAGCGCGGGCTCGCCTATTCCGTCTATTCCCGCTTGGTGACCATGGAACACGCCGGGATCATCACCGGCCGGGTAGCCACCGCCAACGCCCGGATCGCGGAATCCCTCGCCCTCATCCGCCAGCTTTGGGCGAAGATCGCCAAGGACGGCATCACCACCGAAGAGCTCAGCGATACCAAGAGCTATCTGACCGGGTCGTTTTTCACGCGGCTCAATTCGACCCGCCGCATCGCCCGCCTGCTGGTCAGCATCCAGTTGCAGGACCTGGGGATCGACTACCTGGACCGCCGTAACCGCCTGATCAACGCGGTGACCCTGGACCAGACCCGCCGGGTCGCGGCCCGGCTCTTCAAACCCGGCGATCTCACCATATCGGTGGTCGGCCGCCCCAAGGGGGTTGTGTCCCGGCCCTGAGCTCAGATGCCGTCAAATGGGTTCGATTTGGCCGGAGTATGCTCTAATCTTGGGCCCAGCCAACCACTGCCGGGGCCCGATGCCTTACCGCCAGGACATTGAAATGTGCCGCGCCGATCGGATCGGCGGGGCCGGGGTCAGCGAAGCCGCCTTGTCGGCGGCGCTGGAGGCGCTTGTGCCGGCCCTGGATCGGCTTCGGGCCGCCTGCGACGGGGGCACGCTGCCCATGATCACCATCGCCGGGCACACCGACGACCTGGCCGCGATCACCGAGACCGCCGCCCGCCTGGCCGCGCGTTGCGCCGATGTGCTGGTGCTCGGCACCGGCGGCTCCAGCCTCGGCGGACGATGTTTTTGCGCGCTGGGGCGCGATCCCACCGCGCCACGCCTGCACTTCTTTGAAAACGTCGATCCCGACGGTTTCGAAGACGCGCTGGACGGCGTCGACCTGGCCCGCGCCGGGCTCTTGATCGTCTCCAAGTCGGGCGCCACCGCGGAAACCCTGGCCCTGGCCTTCGCCCTGCTGCCCCGCCTGGCCGACGCGCGGGGCGCCGAGACTCTGGCCGAAGTCACGGCGGTCATCACCGACCCAACCGGAACGGGCGGCACGCCCTCGCCGCTGCGGGCGCTCGCCGCCGACATGGGGCTGCCGATCCTCGACCACCCGCCGGCAATCGGCGGACGGTTCGCAGGCCTCACCACCGTCGGGCTTTTGCCCGCAAGCCTCGCCGGAATCCGGCCCCAAGAGGTCCGCGCGGGGGCCGCCGGGGTGGTGGACACCCTCATGGGCGAAGGCCCGCCCGCAGACATCCCCCCCGCGCTGGGCGCCGCGCTCACCGTCGCCATCGCCCGCGAACGCGGCCTCACCCAGAGCGTGATGATGCCCTATCCGGCGCGGCTCAAGCCCTTCGCCGACTGGCACCGCCAGCTGTGGGCCGAAAGCCTGGGCAAGGACGCCCATGCGACGACACCCATCGCCGCCCAGGGCACCGTCGACCAGCACAGCCAGCTTCAGCTGTGGCTGGACGGTCCCGCCGACAAGCTGTTCACCCTGATCTTCGGGCGCACCCGGGGATCGGGACCGTCGATCGCCCCGCCGGCTGCGGCCGGCGGGGGGCTCGACTGGCTCCGGGGCCGGCGCATGGGCGACCTGCTGGTGGCCTCCCAGGCGGCGACCCGCGACACCTTGACCGCCAAGGGCCGTCCGGTGCGGGTGATCGAGGTGGCGCGCGCCGATGGCCGCACCCTTGGCGCGCTGATGATGCATTTCATGGTGGAAACCATCCTCGCCGGCGACCTGCTGGGGGTCGATCCCTTCGGCCAGCCGGCGGTGGAGGCGGGCAAGGCGCTGGCCCGCCAATCCCTTGCCGCCATGGCGCAAGAATCCGACGCCGCCAAGGGGCGGGATGAGGACGGCCCCCCATGAAATTGCGCGTGCTCCCGGAATCCCTGATCAACCGCATCGCCGCCGGCGAAGTGGTTGAGCGCCCCGCCGCGGTGGTCAAGGAATTGGTGGAAAACGCCATCGATGCCGGCGCCAAGCGGATCGAGGTGACCTTGCGCGAGGGCGGCAAGAGCTTCATCGCCGTCGCCGACGACGGGGGCGGCATGGATTCGATTGAGCTCGCCCTTGCGGTCCTGCGCCACGCCACCTCCAAGCTCGCGGACGACGATCTGACCCATATCGAGACCCTCGGTTTCCGGGGCGAGGCCCTGCCGTCCATCGGCGCGGTCTCGCGCATGACCATCGCCAGCCGCGCCCGCGGCGCCGAGCAGGCATTCCAGATCACCATCGATGGCGGCCGCGTCGGTCAGCCTATGCCGGCCGCCCAAGGCCGGGGCACCCGGGTCGAGGTGCGCGATCTTTTCTTCGCGACCCCGGCGCGGCTCAAGTTCCTCAAGACCGACCGCACCGAGTTCGGCCATGCCCGCGATGCCCTCTCGCGCCTGGCTATGGCCCATCCCGATATCGCCTTCACCCTGGCCGACGGCGAAACCACGCGGCTCAGCCTGCCGGCGGCGGCGGCCGATCTCTTCCAGGCCCGGCGGCGGCGCCTGGCGCAGCTGTTCGGACCGGACTTCGTCGACGATGCGCTGGAGATCGAGGCCGAGCGCGACGGCCTCCACCTGGCCGGCCTGGTGGGTCTGCCGACGGCATCGCGGCGCACGGCGGACCGCCAGTACCTGTTCGTCAACGGCCGCCCGGTGCGCGACCGCATGTTGGTGGGAGCCGTGCGCGGGGCCTATCGCGACGTGCTTGCCCGCGACCGCCATCCCACGGTGGCGCTGTTCCTCGCGGCACCCGCCGCCTTCGTCGACGTCAATGTGCATCCCGCCAAGACCGAGGTGCGCTTCCGCGACCCGGGCCTGGTGCGCGGCCTGATCGTCGGCGCCATCCGCCATGCCCTGGCCGGCGCCGGCGTCCGCACCGCGTCATCGGTCACCCAGGCGGCGCTGGGCGCCTTCAGCCCCGGCGGCGCGCCCGGCCGCGCGCCCGGCATTCCCGGAGGCGGTGGGGCGCACACCCCGGCGCGCGCCATGGCCGAGGCGGCGGCCCGATTCCACGCGCCCGGGCCGGGCGAGGGCGGATTCCCGGGCCTGGGCGCCCCCCAGGCCCCCACAGCCGAGCCGTCCGGGGAGCCCGGGGAAGAAATGGAGAGCGCCCTTGCCTATCCCCTGGGCGCCGCCCGGGCCCAGCTGTTCGACACCTATATCGTCGCCGAGACCGCCGATGGCATGGTCATCGTCGACCAGCACGCCGCCCATGAACGGCTGGTCTATGAGCGTATTCGCGCGGCCCTTGACGCCGACGGCGTCGCCCGTCAGATCTTGCTGATCCCCGAAGTGGTGGAGTTGGAATCCGGGGCGGCGGAACGCCTCTCGGCCCATGGCGAGGAGCTCGCCGCCCTCGGCCTCCTGGTGGAGCCCTTCGGCGACGGCGCCGTGGTGGTGCGCGAAACCCCTGCGCTGCTGGGCGAGGTGGCGGTACCCGGCCTGATCCGGGACCTGGCCGACGAGCTCGGCGGCCTGGGCCAGGGCCTGGCCCTGAGCGAACGGCTGGAGACCGTCTGCGCCACCATGGCCTGCCATTCCTCGGTGCGGGCGGGCCGCCGCTTGAACGCGCAGGAGATGAACGCGCTGTTGCGCGAGATGGAGGCGACCCCCAACGCCGCCCAGTGCGGCCATGGCCGGCCGACCGTGGTGCATCTCGACCGGGCCGATATCGAAAAGCTGTTCGGCCGGCGCTAGGGGCCGGCGCTAGCCCTCGGTGCCGCCATAGCCCATGAGCACGAATCGGGCGGCCCCGAAACTCCGCTCGGCGACCAGCGCGAACCCCTCGGGCGGGAAGAAAACTTCGCCCCCCGCTACTTCCGCGATGGCGAGCGCCCCGGGTGCAATCCAGCCTTTGGCCGCCAGCGCCGTGAGCGCCTTGGCGGCAAGTTCGCGCCCGTAGGGCGGGTCGGCGAAGACCAGCCCATGGGCGGTGGCCGCGGGGCGCGGCCGGGTCGCGTCCATGCGCCGGATCGTGGTGCGGTCCAGCTCACCCAGCGCCACCGCGTTGTCCCGGGCGGCCACTGCGGCGCGCGGGTCGATCTCCAGCAAGGTGGCCTGCGCCGCGCCCCGCGAAAGGGCCTCGAAGGCGAAGGCGCCGGTGCCGGCGAAGGCGTCGAGAACCGAAACACCGGCGATGGCCGAAGTGCCCCCCGGCCCGTAGCCGCCATGGGCTAAAATGTTGAACAGCCCTTCCCGGGCGCGGGCCGCGGTGGGGCGCGTCTTTTGCCCCTTGGGGGCGGCCAGGCGGCGCCCCTTATGGCGTCCGGCGATGATGCGCATGGCGCGCCCTTGGCTTGGCTCGCCCGGCGGGTTGGGGCGCCCGTTCCCGCGCCCGCGCCCGCGCCGCCGTGGCCGTGGGCAGGGAGGCGGAGCCGGGCAACAGCCCGCCCAGTTGCTCGGTCAAGGACTTGGCGGGAACTTCCGAGCAACCGCCGGTTGCCAGCCGGCCCAGCTGGAAGGGCCCGAAGGAGACCCGGATCAGGCGCGTCACCTCGAGCCCCAGATTATTGAGCAGCTTGCGCACTTCGCGGTTCTTGCCCTCGGCGAGGCCGACCCGGAGCCAGGCATTGGAGCCGGTCTTGCGTTCCAAGGCGGCATCCACCGGCCCGTAGCGGATGCCGTCGAGGATCTTGCCTTGGGCCAGCGCGGCCAGGGCCGCTTCGTCCACCGGGCCGTGGACCCGCACCCGGTAGCGCCGGACCCAGCCGGTGGCGGGCAATTCCAGGGTGCGGGCCAGCGCCCCGTCATTGGTCAGCAGCAACAATCCCTCGGTGTTGAAATCGAGCCGCCCGATGGTGATGGTCCGGGGCATGTCCGGGGGAAGGTCGTCGAACACCGTCGGCCGTCCCTGGGGGTCCTTAGATGCGGTGATGCGTCCCTTTCGCTTGTGATGGCGCCACAGGCGCACCGGGGCCGCCGCCGGCAGCGGCGTGCCGTCGATGGTGACGGTATCCTTGGGCCCGACGTTGAGCGCCGGGGTGGTGAGGACGACGCCGTTGACCACCACCCGGCCGGCGGTGATCAGCCTTTCCGCGTCGCGCCTGGAACACACCCCCGCCCGGGCGATGCGCCGGGCGATGCGTTGGGACGCGGGCTCCTTGCTCGCCCCGGCCATGTCAGTGGGCCCCCATGTCGGTGGCCGCCATGTCAATGACCACGGGCGGCTTCGATGAAGGCGGCGAGCAAGCGGCTGTCACCATCCGAAATCTCGAACTCCGGGTGCCATTGGACGCCGATGCAAAAGCGCCGGTCGGGGTCCTCGATGCCCTCGATCACGCCGTCGGGCGCCCGGGCATTGACAGCGAGTCCGGGCGCGGGCTCCTTGACCGCCTGGTGATGGGCCGAATTGACGGCCAAGGTCCCGGCGCCGACGATGTCATAGAGCTTTGATCCGGCGACGTTCTCGCCCTCATGGCCGGCGTCGTCGCGCGGGTTGGGCTGCACGTGGGCGAGGGCGCCGGGTATCTCGTCGGGGATATGCTGGACCAAGGTGCCGCCGAGCGCCACGTTGAGCAGCTGCTCGCCGCCGCAGATGCCGAGGATCGGCTTATCAGCCTCCAGCGCCGCCTTGGTGAGGGCCAACTCGAAATCGGTTCGGAGCGGCTTCACCGTGACCTTTTCATGGCGCGCCCCGTCGCCAAACAGCGCCGGGTCGATGTCGAACGCCCCGCCGGTCAGCACCAGGCCGTCGATGCGGTCTAGGATATCGGGGACCAGCTCCACCTCAAGCGGCAGGGACACCGGCAGCCCGCCGGCGGCGGTGATGGAGGTGGCATAGTTCTCGCGCAACGCATGCCAGGGAAACTTGGCATAGCCGTAGGCGCCGGCTTCCTCGCGGTCGGGAGTGAGGCCGATCAAGGGCCGACTCTTAGTCTCGCTCATGGCCGCACTTTAGTGCGGTTGGCCGCACTTCTAAATCACTTTGATGGGGCAAATCCCTTGCGGGCCCGGTTTCCAGCGGCCACTCTCCGGCCATGGCGCGAAACCCAACCCCACCGGCCGATCCCATGGCGACGGCGCTGGCATTCGCCCGGCGCGGGGCGGGCCGGGGCGAGGTGCCGGTGGGCGCCGTCATCGTCCATGGGCCGAGCGGTCGGATCATGGCGCGGCGCTTTAACTTGGTGATGGCGCACAACGACCCCACGGCCCACGCGGAAATGCTGGCGATCCGGGCCGCGGCGAAGAAGCTGGGCACGGCGCGGCTCACCCATTGCGATCTTTACGTGACCCTGGAACCCTGCCCCATGTGCGCCCAGGCGATATCCTTTGCGCGCATCCGCAGGCTCACTTTCGGGGCGCCGGACCCCAAGGGCGGCGGCGTCGAGCACGGCCCGCGCATCTTCGACCAACCCACCTGCCACCATAGGCCCGAGGTCATCGGCGGATTGCGCGCGAGCGAATGCGGGGAATTGCTCAAGGATTTCTTCAGGGAACGGCGGTGATGGCAAAAGCGATTTTCACAGCCCGCATAAGTCCTTCGTACAAGGATGTCTTGGAGCAATGGTATCATTTTCCAAAGATGTATTTGAACCAGGTGCGCCAGTCAGTCGGGGATTTTATTATTTATTATGAGCCTGGACGCACAGGTGTTGGGGGCGGGCATGCTGGGCGACTGGCATATTTTGCCGTTGCTCGCGTTTCGGAGATTCGCGAAGACCCCGAACTTCAGGACCATTTTTATGCCGATATTGATTCCTTCCTAAATTTTGATTCCCCCGTTCCTTTTCGAACTGGTAGTCAGTTTTTTGAAAGTGCCTTAGTTGGTAATAATAACGGCGTAAATAGCGGTGTGTTTCAGAGATCGGTACGCTCCATCCCAGATCATGAGTTCCAAGCAATTGTTGATGCTGGATTTAGAGATTTTGATCATGACGATCCGGCGAGTCGGAGAATGTCGGGATTTGGGGAGGCGCCGGAAACGTTTAAGCGCCCGATTATAGAACAAGTGATAAGTCGGCCATTTCGAGACGCAAAATTTAGTGCACAAGTTCGTCAAGCGTACCATTCAACATGTGCGCTCACTGGTCTTTGCATCATAAATGGAGGAGGGCGGCCAGAGGTTGATGCCGCACACATTCAGCCGGTAGGAGAGGGCCATAATGGGCCAGATTCAGTCCGTAATGGCTTAGCTTTGTCCAAAACGGTCCATTGGATGTTCGATCGGGGGCTGGTGTCAGTAACTGACGACTATCGAATTCTTGCCGCTGAGAAGCAAATTCCTGAGCCTGTTTTAAAGCTA
>JAPUGG010000204.1 GCA_027292975.1 Alphaproteobacteria bacterium
AACTGTCCGGCGGCATGAACCAAAGGGTCATGATCGCCATGGCGCTGGCGTGCCGGCCCAAATTGATCATCGCCGACGAACCGACGACCGCGCTCGACGTGACGATTCAGGCGCAGATCCTCGATCTGCTTGGGGACCTCAGGAAGGAGATCGGCATGGGGCTGTTGCTGGTGACCCACGATCTGGCGGTGGTGGCGGAGATGGCCGACGGCGCCGCGGTGATGTATTTGGGGCGGGTCGTGGAGGAAGCCCCGGTGGAGACGATCTTCGCCCAGGCCATGCATCCATACACCTACGGCCTGATGCAATCCATTCCGCGGGTCGATCAGAACGTCGACCGTCTCATCCCCATCGAGGGTTCGGTGCCCTCGCCCCTGGATCTGCCCAGCGGTTGTACCTTTAGAACCCGCTGCCCCAATGCCCTCGAGCGTTGCGCCGACCGGCCGCCGCCCCTGGAAGCGGTGGCCGAGGACCATATGATCGCCTGCTACAATCCGGTGTCGCGGCGATGACGGCGGACGCCGTTCAAGCCCCCACCGACCCGCAACCCATGCCCCTCCTGCAGGTGTTGGGCCTCCACCGCTATTTCAGGATCAAGCCGCAGAAGCTGTTCGGCCGGCACGACAACGTGCAGGCGGTCGACGGCATCAGCTTTTCCATAAACCAAGGAGAAACCCTGGGATTGGTGGGCGAAAGCGGGTGCGGGAAGTCGACCACCGGTCGGCTGGTCCTGGGTATCCTGCCCCCGACGGCAGGAAAGATTCTGTTCGAAGGCCGGGACATTGCGACCCTCGAGCCGGAGGAATGGCGTGCGACGCGGCTGGATCTGCAGATGATCTTCCAGGACCCGCTGAGCGCGCTCGATCCGCGGATGACCATCGGGGCGCAGATCCGCGAAGGGCTGGATATCCACGAGCTCGGCACCATCGAAGAGCGCAATCACAAGGTCGAGGAGATGTTGGATGCCGTGGTCCTGCCGCGAAGCCTGGCCCAGCGCTATCCCCACGAGCTCAGCGGCGGCCAGCAGCAGCGCGTGGTCATCGCCCGCGCCCTCATCCTCGAGCCCAGGCTCATCGTTTGCGATGAACCGGTGTCGGCGCTCGATGTTTCGGTTCAGGCCCAGATCGTCAACCTGTTGAGCGACCTGCAGCAGCGCTTCAACGTGGCCTACCTGTTCATTTCCCACGATCTCAGCGTGGTGCGCCATATCAGCGGCCGCATCGCCGTGATGTATCTGGGCCAGATCGTCGAGGAGGCCGACCGCGACGACTTGTTCGATCACCCCCGCCACCCCTATACCAGGGCCTTGCTGTCGGCGATCCCGGTCCCCGATCCCCGTGTCAAACGTGACCGCATGATCCTTAAGGGAGATCCTCCGAGCGTGATCAACCCCCCGTCGGGATGCCGTTTCCACACCCGCTGCCCGTTCGCCAAGCCTTTGTGTTCGGAGCGGGTTCCGGCCTTAAAGGCGATAGGATCCAACCACCGAGTGGCCTGTCACCTGGTGGAGGCGGGCGAGCTATGAGTACCCTTCGTCTGATCCAGGTCACCGATACGCATTTGAGCGAAAGCCACGCCTATTTCGTGGACAATTGGGAAGTTTTTGTGGCTGCCATGGAGGCGGATCCGCCCGACCTCATCATCTGCACGGGAGACGTGTCGCTGCGCGGCACCGATAACGAGGCGGACTTGGCCTTCGCCCGCGCCCAATTCGATCGTCTCCCATGCAAGACCCTGGTGCTGCCCGGCAACCATGATATCGGCGACCCACCGCCCAAACCGCGGTTGGACAAGCCCATCACCGAGGAGAGGCGCGAGCGCTGGCAGCGGCATTTCGGATGCGACTGGTGGGTCGAGGATTTCGGGGAATGGCGCCTTTACGGCCTTAACGCCCAGTTGTTCGATAGCGGCCTCGATGCGGAGAACGAGCAACTTAGCTGGTTCAAAACGCAACTTAGCGAAGGGGCTGGCCGTCCCAGCGCGCTGTTCATGCACAAGCCCGCCTTTTACAAGGATGCCGATGATGAGGGATCGCAGAATTTTGCCAGCCTCCGGCCACAAGGCCGCAACACCGTGATCGGATTATGCCGCAAGCACGGGGTGCGAATGATCGCCAGCGGGCATTTGCACTTCTACCGCACCACCAAGCATGAAGGCATCGACCTGATCTGGGCACCGGCGACCGCCTTCATCAACAGCAAACAGAAGAACCGCCCGGCGCTACGTGTCAAAAAATGTATCGGCTATCTCGCTTACCAGTTCGACGGTCCGGAGGTGCGCCATACCCTTGTCCAGTCCGATCGCTTCACCACTCACGACGTCAATAAGTTTGATGATTATCCTGGATCGACGATTTACCTTCCACCCCGCCCCCTGGCAAAATCCGGTGAAACTTGACCGATTTCACCAGCGCCATTCGTGTCCCGGCACCTTGGCCGACGTTTCTCTTCGCCGCCCTGCTGGTTCCGGTGTTGTCTGGGGGACCGGCCGGTGCTGATGGGCCGGGCGCCATGAACGCGGCCCAGGCCGGAGCCCCGCGCGGGGCAGCGCCCGACGCGCGGGCGTGGCGGAAAAGGTCGCGGGGCCGGATCCTGGTTGTCGCCCACCGTGGCTTCTCCGCGACTTACACCGAAAACAGCAGGGCGGGCTTCGAGGCCGCCATCAAGGCGGGCGCGGACCTGATCGAGACCGACATTCGCGAAAGCCGCGACGGCGTTCTGGTCTGTGTCCATGACCGCGAGGTGGATGGCCATGACGTCAAGGATCTGACCTGGAAGCAACTCGCGAAACGTTCTGTTTTGCGGTTGTCCGACGTGCTGAAAATCGCCCAAAATCGCGTCGGGGTGTTGCTGGATATCAAGATTCGCGACACCGATTTTCCCCTCCGTGTCTTTGAGGAGGTCAAGCGCTTGGGGCTTGAAAACCAGGTCGTCTTTGGGCTCCGCCGCAACAGCCAAGTGCGGGCGTTGCGGCGCGGTGCGCCCGACGTCGTGATCCTGGGGTTTCTCAAGAACTATAAGAAATTCTCAGCGTTTTACCGCGCCGGCGGCGACATCGCCCGGCTGTGGGAAGAAGACATCAACGAAACCACCCTGGCACTGGCCCGAGGGCCGAAGGGCGCCGACCGGCCGGTCTGGGTGACCGCCGGGCTGCGCGACTCGGGCGAGGATGCCGGCGACATCAACGCCAATCGGTTCTTGGGGATGATGAAACAGGGATTTGACGGGGTGTTGGTGAACGACCCCGCCCTCGCGCGTGGCGCGCGGCGTTCCATCAAGGTCCTTGAACAAGGAAAAAATCGGGTGGGGCGCCCATGAATCTGCGTTATGTCGCCATCAAAGTGCTGCGGGCGATCATCACCCTGTGGATGGTGGTGACCTTTATCTTCATCGTGCTGCGGGTCTCCGGCGATCCCATCGACACCCTTCTGCCCGATGATTCGGATGCGGAAACGATCGCCTATTACATGCATGAATGGGGGCTCGACCGTCCCCTTCACGAGCAATATGGCCTGTACTTCGTGAGCGTGTTCAAGGGTGATTTCGGGGTCTCCTTCATCGACGACCGCAAGGCGTTAGAGGTCGTGGTCGAGCGCATTCCCGCCACCCTGCAACTGGGTTTCGCGGCCTTCGTCTTCGGCGTCTGCGTCGGGATTCCTCTCGGCATCGTCGCCGCCTTGAACCGGAATAGTGCTATCGACCGCGCGATGATGACGACGGCGGTTCTGGGCTATGCGATCCCTAATTTCTTTTTGGGAATATTGTTGATCCTAGTATTCACGCTCTGGCTCCAGTGGTTGCCGAGCTCGGGCAGCGCCACGCTCTGGCACATGGTGATGCCCGTGATCACCTTGGGCACGGGGGGCATGGGCTCCCTTGCCCGGTTCACGCGATCGGCCATGCTCGAGGTTCTCAACCAAGCCTACATGCGGACCTCCCGGGCCAAGGGTGTTCCCCGGTTGAAACGGATTTTCCGCCACGCCCTTCCCAACGCCGCCATCCCCGTGGTCACCTGTTTGGGGTTCAAGATCGGTGGCCTGATTAGCGGCTCGTTGATCACCGAATCGATCTTTGCCTGGCCCGGGGTCGGCCGTCTCCTGGTGACCTCTGTTGGCAACCGCGACCTTGCCGTTGTCCAGGCACTGGTGATGCTGGTCGCCTTCACCATGGTCATTGCCAATCTTCTGATCGACATCGCCTATGGCTGGATCGACCCGCGCATCCGGGTCAGTTCCCAGAAGCAGGAGGACTGATCCATGGCCGACAACATCGGTAGCACCCAGGAAACCGGCGCCAGCCTGGTAAGGCCGGGAATATTTTCCAAGTTGACCGGCGAACTGGCACGCATGCCTGTGCTGGTCATCACGTGCTGCGTGTTCCTGCTGGCCACCTTCTTTGTTTTTATCTTCGCCCATGTGCTGGCGCCGCAGCATTACGCCGAGCTGGACCTCCTCAATCGCTTGAAAGCGCCCGCCTTCATGGGCGGGTCGGAGCAATATCTCCTGGGCACCGACGAGCTGGGGCGCGATGTTCTCAGCCGGCTCCTCTATGCCATACGCATGAGCATCTTCATCGCCCTTCTGGGGACCTCCATCGGCGCGGTGCTGGGCACCTTTCTCGGTTTCGTCGCCGCCCATTTCCGCGGCTATGCCGAAGAAGTGATCATGATGTTCGTCGATGCCCAGGCATCGATGCCCTTCATGATCATCGCCCTTGCGGTGCTCGCCTTCTTCGGCAACAGCTTCGCGCTGTTTATCGTCATCATGGGGATCAACGGCTGGGAGAATTACGCCCGTCTCAGCCGGGGCATGGTGCTGGCCGCCAACACCCATGGTTATGTCGTCGCGGTGCGTTCGCTGGGCGCCCGGCCGAAGCGGATTTACGCCCGCCACGTGCTGCCCAATATCGCCTCAGCCCTGATCGTCCAGTTCACCCTCAACTTCCCCTCGACCATCCTGCTCGAGACGTCGCTCAGC